>VSJD01000189.1 GCA_008636095.1 Kiritimatiellota bacterium
GAAGAACTTGAAGTTCTTCTCTTCCGGCTGACGCAACGGCATCTGGGGCACCATATTGATCGCGCGGCGACCGGTTTCCTGCTTCGTGGCCGCATCCCGCTCACGGCCCGGACAATTCTGCACGCACACACCGCATCCGGTGCAGTCTTCCGGCGCGACCTGGACGGTGAATTTCATGCCGACATATTCCTTGCCCTTGGCTTCCGCCGACTTGAACGTAGCCGGCGCCTTGGCCAGGCGCTCTTGCCCGTATACCTTGACGCGGATGGCGGCATGCGGACAGACGAGTGAGCACTGGCCGCACTGAATGCAGAGCGCCGTATCCCATTGCGGAATGTCCGTGGCAATATTGCGCTTCTCGAATTTGGTCGTGCCCGTCGGCCAGGTGCCGTCGGAGGGCATGGCGCTGACCGGCAGGGTATTGCCCTTCTGGCTCATTATCGTGGCAGTCACGTTCCGCACAAACTCAGGCGCCTCCGGGGAAACCACTGGCGGCATCTTGAGCTTACCGGCCGGGCGCGCGGGAACCTTGATTTCCTGCAAGGCGGCCACGGCGGAATCCACGGCCTTGAAGTTCATTGCCACCACGTCGGCGCCCTTGCGGCCATAGCTCTTTTCGATCGCCTTCTTGAGCGCGGCAATGGCCTTGTCGCTGGGCAGAACGCCGGAAATGCTGAAGAAGCAGGTCTGCATGATCGTGTTGATGCGCGCGCCCAATTTGAGCTCCTTGGCCAGCTTGATGGCATCAATCACGTAAAACCGGATTTTCTTCTTAATGATCTGGCGCTCGATCTCATCGGGCATATGGGCCCAGACTTCCTCGGCGCTGTAAGGACTATTCAGCAGGAACACGGCGCCGTCCTTGGCATCCGTGAGCAGGTCATATTTTTCGAGGAACGAAAAATTATGGCAGGCCACGAAATCGGCCCGCGTGCAGAGATACGGGCTTTGAATCGGCGTCGGCCCGAAACGCAGGTGCGAAATGGTAATCGCGCCGGCCTTTTTGGAGTCGTACTCGAAATAGCCCTGGGCATAGTTCTCGGTTTCGTCGCCGATGATCTTGATCGAGTTCTTGTTGGCGCCAACCGTGCCGTCGGAGCCCAGGCCGTAAAATTTGCATTCAATGCGGCCGGCATGCTCCGGGTGGAACCGCGCGTCCACTTTCAGGCTGGCGTTGCCGACATCATCATTAATGCCCACGGAGAAATGGTTGATGCCTTTCTTGCCCGTGAGGTTATCAAACACTGCCTTGACCATGGCCGGGGTGAATTCCTTTGAGCCCAGACCGTAGCGCCCGCCCCGCACGGTTGGATACCGGCGCGTGGCCATCCATTTCTCGCTCATGGCCTCCCCGATGGCCGTGCGCACATCCAGGTAGAGCGGCTCCCCGATGGCGCCCGGCTCTTTGGTGCGGTCCAAGGTGGCGATGGCCTTGACCGTCGGCGGCAGGGCGGCGATAAACGCCCGGACATCGAACGGCCGGAACAGACGGACTTTCAACAGCCCGACCTTCTTGCCCTGGGCCACGAGCGCATTGACGGTCTCGTGGACGGTTTCCGCGCCCGAACCCATGATGATGATGACCTTTTCGGCATCCGGCGCGCCCACGTAATCAAAGAGTTTGTATTGCCGGCCGGTCAGCTTGGCAAATTTATCCATCTGCTTCTGCACAATGCCCGGGGTGGCCAGGTAATAAGGATTAACGGTTTCCCGGCCCTGGAAATAAACGTCCGGGTTCTGGGACGTGCCGCGGATAACGGGGCGGTCGGGGGAAAGCCCGCGCTGGCGGTGCGCCAGAACAAGGTCGTCACTAATCATGGCACGTATGATTTCCGCTCCGACTTCCTCGATTTTCTGAACTTCATGCGAGGTACGGAACCCGTCGAAGAAATGCAGGAATGGAATGCGCGCCTCCAAGGTGGCGGCGTGCGCAATGAGTGCCAGGTCCATGACTTCCTGCACGCTGTTGGAGGCAAGCAAAGCGAAGCCGGTTGAGCGCGTTGCCATGACATCCGAGTGGTCGCCGAAAATGGACAGCGCCTGGCAGGCCAGCGAGCGCGCCGAGACGTGAAAGACCGTACTAGTCAATTCACCGGCAATCTTGAACATGTTGGGGATCATCAGCAGGAGACCCTGGGAAGCCGTGAACGTGGTTGCCAGCGCTCCGGACGTGAGGGCGCCGTGCACGGTGCCGCTGGCGCCGCCTTCCGACTGCAGTTCTACCACTTGTGGAACCGTGCCCCAGATGTTTTTTTGGCCGGCCGCGCTGAACTCGTCGGCCAATTCACCCATGTTGGACGAGGGTGTAATCGGGTAAATCGCGCAAATTTCACTGACCGCATAAGCAACCGTTGCCGCCGCGGTATTTCCATCCATCATTTCCTTGGTAGCCATGGCAGACGATCTCCTTATTTTGCATTGATGACGAAATCAAACCCCTGAGGATCTCAGAAGGCTGGGAATGCCCGTTTCACAGAAGCGGTAAGATAGCGCAGGGAATTCGGAAAATCAAGCAGATAAAATAACGCGCTGATTTTACTTTTTGCTTGCATTCAGGGGGTGGCAAATTATTGTTTGTTTTTAGCCTGCATTATTCATGAAAACCACATTTTCCGTCATAAGCATTTCAAAGCCAATGGCTTTGAAATTTCGACGCGCCCCGATGCTCTTCGCGATCGGGGCTTGCTCAAGGCTAACCCTGAGCACGAGCCCTGAGTAAAGTCGAAGGGCTCACGTCGAAGCCCTTCGGGGGACCTATTCGTAAAGAACTGAAATCTTCATGAATAGGTTAGGTTCGTAGCATTGTGGTGATGCTTGCTTTACCCGAATATTAAAGCAGCAAAAATAGGTACGGAAACGATCGGCGCCATTGCCGATAAAAAGTTCGCCCGAGGAGAAATTACACCCAAACATGAAGATTCTTACCTGCAATTTAAGAGGTTACGGAAAAGGCGACGGCCATAATGCCTGGATTCATCGAAAGGAACTGTGCATTGATGTAATAAAGTCGGAAAGACCAGATGTCATCTCCTTCCAGGAAATGGAACAATTTGCCGACTTAACATCTGCTTTTCCCGAGTATGATACTTACGCGATGGTTGACGAGCCTTGTGGAAGACGTCAGATGAATTGCATTTTCTATCGCAGAGACGGCTATGCAAGGATATCGGCGGGTGGTTACTGGTTATCACAAACACCGCACGTGGCAGGTTCGAAATCATGGGACAGCGCATGTGTCCGTCTGGTAAACTGGATTCGGCTGGAAGATAGCACAACAAAAAAGGAGTTCCGGATTGTTAACACGCACTTGGATCACGTCAGCCAGCCGGCGCGGGAAAAGCAGGCTGAACTCATAGTTGCCGATTCGTGCGCCTATCCCAGTGCCTACCCCCAGGTTCTAACGGGAGACATGAATTGTGATTCGACTAACAAGACCATTGCCATTCTTAAAGCTGGAGGCTGGATTGATACCTATGGAACTGCACATGGGACAGAAAATCCCGGGCATACCTATCATGCATTCCTCGGGCCAGAGTATAATTCATCTATTGGAAAGATGGACTGGATTTTCACGCGGGGCGAAATACTGGTAAACAATGCTAAAGTAATCACGCATGCAACAAACGGAAGATTCCCAAGTGACCATTATTTTATCAGCGCCACGCTTATCATTGGAACCCTGCCCCAAAAGAGGGCGAAATAGACGATTCAGGTTACGCCGCAAAGCGGCGAACCTGGCCCCGAACGTTCGTTGGGCAAGGAGATGGATATGACAATGAAGATTACAAATTCGGATCGGAGCATCTTGCGGGGCTTGGCCAGACGTGTCGCGGATATTGCAGACGATCCTCTAATCGCCGGGCGGCGGCAAAGGTGGGTCGCGCATAATTCGCTACGTTCCACGTGTCCCATGATGCTTGTATTTCCCGAAGGATCATGGTGCGAACTGCTTCCCGACGTATCGCTTAAGTGTGCGGACAGAAGCGCACGCACGATTGAGTTTGAACTTCGCCGGCGTATCTACGGATGGGAACATTTCCGGGATGACACGGTGGTTGAAAAAAACCTGGTCGTAGGAAAGCAGACTACGAACAGCGGATGGGGATTGGAGGCCCAGTGGATCCAGAGCCCGGAAGCGCGCGGAGCCCGCCACTTTGATCCTGTCATTAAAGATCCGGCCGATCTTTCAAAACTCCGATTTCCGGAGATTGGTTATGACGAAAAAGCCTCCCTGCAGGCTTTCAGCGAAATGCAAGACCTTTTCGGCGATATCCTGAACGTGACGCTGGAAGGTGTAAAACACATTTCCTACCACTTGATGAGACAATATACGGAACTCAGAGGACTGGAAGAAGTGATGGTGGATATGTATGCCGAACCGCAAATGCTTCACGACGCGATGAGGTTTCTGGAAAAAGGTCATCGACGCGTTCTGCGGCAGTATGTGGAACAGAACCTCTTGTCGTTTAACAACGACAACACATACCACAGCTCAGGTGGAAACAGCTACACCGATGAACTCCCGTTGCCGGATGCCGATCCGCAGCATGCTCGTCCCCAAGACATGTGGGCCAGCGCGGAAGCCCAGGAAATGGCGCAGGTCAGCCCTGAACACCATGCTGAATTCGTTCTGCAGTACGAGAAGCGTCTCTTGGAGCCATTTGGCTTGACGGGTTACGGATGCTGTGAGGACCTTACCCGTAAACTTGGCGATGTATTTACGATTCCGCACATCCGGCGCATCTCTATTTCGCCATGGTCCGATGTGGATGCATGCGCCGAGAAACTGAAGGGGGACTTTATCTTCTCGTGGAAGCCTAATCCGGCTCACCTCGTCGGCCACTTCAACGAAAATGCCGTCCGGGAATACATCCGGCACACGGTTGAGGTTGCTCAACGCAATGGATGTGTGCTGGAGATGATCCTGAAAGATACTCACACCTGTGAACATCATCCGGAACGGTTTGACCGCTGGACGCAGATTGCCCGAGAAGTGATCCTTGAGGCAGTGTGATGATTTTCCGAACAAGACGGATGCAGACGAAGCGTGACCGCGCACCTGATCCACGAAGTTCGCGGAAAGAATAAAATAGTGACTTTGAGACTCCCCTTTGAGCTCCTTGGGACTTAAGCTCGGTCCGTCCCGACTCTATGATGTCGGGATGCGCGTCGCTTCCACCCGACCGACTTGCTCGCACCTTCATCCAATCAGCCGCCATGCGTCATGGCCACGGCATGCACCAGGAGGGCGACCATGATGCCCATCAGCATGCCGAGGAACACTTCCGTTTCAGAATGTCCCAGCAGTTCGGCCAGATGTTCGTGGGAAAACCGGTGCGTCTTGAACAGTTCGTCCAGCATCTTATTCAAAACGCGGGCCTGCTGGCCGGCGGCCCGGCGCACGCTCTGGGCATCGAACATGACGATGGCGGCAAAGGCCAGGGTAACAGCAAACAGTGGATCCGCGGTGCCCATGCGGATGGCCACCGAGGTGCAGAGCGCCGCGGCCAGCGAAGAATGGGCGCTGGGTATGCCGCCCGTACTGACCAGGAAGCCAAAATTAATTTTCCGCACACGCACGAAAAAGCAGATCATTTTCGCGACCTGCGCCAGCATCCAGCCGCAGAAGATCGCCCAGAATGTCGGATTAAACCACCAGCCTGTCCAGATTGAATGCATATTAATACGCGTTTTCGCGGCTGAATAATGTTTTGGCCAGGATCTTGAAATCAAAGGCCAGCGACCAGTTTTCCAGGTAATAGAGATCGTACTTGATGCGTTCCCGAATGTCCGTGTTCCCGCGCAGGCCGCTGACCTGCGCCCAACCGGTCAGGCCCGGCTTGGAAGCGTGGCGCCACATATAGCGGCTGATCTCCTCCTTGAACTGTTCAACGAAACAAGGTCGTTCCGGACGCGGCCCTACCAGGCTCATCTCGCCCTTCAACACGTTCCAGAGCTGGGGCAGTTCATCCAGGTTATGCCGACGCAGGAAAGCGCCGATGCGCGTGCGGCGCGGATCGTTTTCCACAGCCCAGACCGGGCCGGTCCCGACCTCCGCATCCAGTACCATAGTGCGAAACTTGATCAGCTGGAACGGCCGACCGCTCTCGCCACAACGCTCCTGGCGGTAAAAGACAGGCCCCGGCGAATCCCGCTTGATCAGAATCGCAAACACCAGCAGGAGGGGCACCGCCAGGATCAACCCGCACAGGGCGCTCAACACATCCTCCACCCGTTTGACCAGCCGGTTCCAGAAATTATCCAGCGGCCAGCGGCTGACGCCCAGCAGGGGAATTTCGGCAATGGTCTGCATGTCCACCCGGCCGGTCATCACGTAGAGCAGGTCCGGCACAAGGGTGAACGTGACAAGCGACTGCTCGCACAAAAGGATTAACTCGATCGTACAGGCGTGGTCAATCGTGGTGTCGGTAAGGATCACCTGGTCGGCCTGGTTGGATTCAATGAAAGCGCGCAGGTCATCCAGCGTGCCTTTCACCAGTTCGCGGGGAATATCCGGATGCGTTTCACCGGCGCGTGTCTGAAAAAAAGCCACCACCTGCGCGCCCAGACGCGGTTCCTGTTTAAGCGCTTTCTTCAAACGCGCCGCGATGGCATCGGTGCCCACGATGGCCACCCGGTTGACCACGCACCGGTGGCGGGCCAGGTGCAATTCCCAGCGAAAGAGCGCGTAGCGTTCCAGCAATACCAGCAAAAGCACGGTCACTACCGAGACGAGCACGGTCACGCGCGAAAAAGGCGGTTCGGTCCGCAGTACGAAGGCCAACGCTACGGCGACCAGAAGACCCAGCAGGACACCATGCACAAGGCGGGGGATCTTGTCGCCGAACGTGCCGATCTGCGGGCGGACGTAAAGGCCCAGGGACTGGAAAATCAGCAGGAATAGAAACGCGCCGACGAACGCGCCCTGGGCATACATGCCGTACAGATGGACGGGCGGCTGGTCGTGAAAGAGCGGAATCAGCCCGCTGTCAAACCGGAGCCAGGTGGCCAGCAGAAAACCGATAAACACGGCCAGCGCGTCGCCGGCAATCGCCGTGCAACTGGCCAGCACATCGGATGTATCGCGGACACGCATTTCTTTATTCGTTCTTGGTTCTTCCGGCGTCGTTGCCTGGCGCCTGTCCTCTGTATTCAGACATTCGACGTTCGGTCCGCCAGCTGACGGATTGGGCATCTGCTTGTGTCAACTACGGCTTAACAACCATACTTTTCGCCAGTTCATCGGCCTTCCGATCGCCTTCCACGGCACGAATAAGGGCCAGAGCGAATTCGAAGGCCGTGCCCGGCGCCTGGCTCGTAATCAGGCGACCGTCCACCACCACCCGGTCATTCAGCCGCGAAGTTTGCGTAAGTTCGCCGGCTACCCCGGGATGGCAGGTTACCCGCCGGCCTTTCAACACGCCCGCCGCCTGCAATAACAGCGGGCCGGCGCAAATGGCGGCCAACCATTTACCGTTCGCCATGAAGGTTCGCACGGTCGCCAGCAGACGTTCATCCTTTGTCATCGCCATAACCCCGTCCCAGCCACCGGGAATCACGAGCATATCGAAGGACTCCGGAGTGACGTCCGCCCAGGCAACATCCGGCACGAGCCGCACGCCCCGCGATGCCCGGATGGTACCCGCGCCAAGGCCCACAATGGCCACGTTCCACTTCGCCCGGCGGAAGGTGTCCGCAACAATCACAATTTCCATCTCTTCACTGCCGTCGGCCACAGGCATCAAAACATTCATGGCGCTTGTCTCTGACGGAACACATGCCGTCCAATCAGGTCTATAATATCCGGCAAACCCTGAAGCATGCCCCGTTTTTACGGAAGCGCGTCGAAGCCCGGAGGGCGGATATTTCACGACAAGCGTGAAATATCCGGGCGAACTGGTCCCTTGTTATGCAATTAACTTAGCAGGGGCACCGGCGCTTGTCGAGCCACCAGACAACTCTAGCCTGCATTATTCGTAAAAAACAGATTTTCATTCATAAGCATTTCAAAGCCAACGACTTTGAAATTTCGACGCGCCTGCAAAAATTGCAGGCTTTCATGATCCGGTCCTTTCATTTTGTGTGTTCCGTTTATTCCCGCCAATGTTAATTGGAATTGAACACGGCCCGAGCTATCAGGCAACATCCATGAACGGCGATAAACCTTGCGCAATCAGATCCGCGTTCATAAAGTGCGGGCACGGCTGCTGCGGTAATTTTCACATCATTCCTCAGTCACTGTGAATGAATATCTACTATTTCAGGGCTGCCCCTGGTTTCCATACGGCTTCTCTGAAAACGAATTTGAGATTTGACACTAATCTTCCTTCACACTCATGAACTTCACGCACACCGGTACGCCGACCTCCACGATTTGACCGGTGGGTTTCAGTTTGCCAGTCTTGGGGTTCACGGAAAAGACAACGACATTGCCGGTGTCCTGGTTGGCAGCCAGTAGCCAGGCGCCGGTCGGGTCAATGCCGAAGCTGCGGGGCATCTTGCCTTGCGTGGATTCATTCTGAATGAGACGGAGTGTTCCATTGGACTGGTCAATCGCGAACACAGCGATGGTATCATGGCCGCGATTGGAGCCGTAGAGGAACTTGCCGCGCGGATGAACCAGTACCTCGGCGGTGCTGTAGCCGGGTTGGACGCTCACGCCCTTTGGTAGGGTTGAGAAGGTCTGGATTTTCTTCAACGCGCCTTGTCCGGCTTCGTAACTGAACGCGGTGACGGTGCAAAGCATTTCGTTGATGACATAGGCAAACCTGCCATCCGGATGAAACGCCATATGCCGCGGTCCGGAACCAGGCGGGACTTTCGCAAAGGGCGGATTGTTGGGTATCAGCGCGGCCCTGGCGGGATCAAGTTTATAAATCATTAGTTTATCAAGACCGAGATCGGCCACAAAGGCAAAACGATTATCGGGCGAGAGATTGATTGAATGCGCGTGTGGTCCGGTCTGGCGACTGGGGTTGATGCTGGATCCTTCGTGCTGGATGAACGATCCGATTTCGCCGAGTGAGCCATCGTCCCTGACGGGCAACGAGGCGCAACTGCCGCTGGTGTAATTTGCCGCGAGCACGCATTTGCCGGTAAGATCCACATTCACATGGCACGGGCCAAGGCCGCCGGTGGATTGGCAGTTGAGCAGCGTCAGTTTCCCCGTCACCTGATCAATAGCGAAGGCGCTCACCGCACCGGTTTTTCCGCCGCCAAAGACTCCGCTTTCGCCGACGGCGTAAAGATGTCGGCGATCGGGATGGATGGCAAGAAACGACGGGTTTACTGTCTCCGTGGCCAGTTCCGGCGTACTCAATATACCCGTGGAAGTGTCAAGCCGGCAAGTGTAAATGCCTTTGCTCTTGCCCGACGAGGTATAGGTGCCAAAATAGACGAGGCATGAATCTGTAGCCATATTTCCCCCATTAATCAACGCCAACATCAGGAACGACATGCCCATTACGAGGCAGATCATCCGGTTATTTCCGCAGAAACTGAATGCGGACACTTTTTTTATGATGCTGAAATTAGGCAATGAGGTCCGGAATGTCAAGCGCGAGGGCGAAAACAACATTGGCTTCCTCCGCAAAATCTATGGGGCGTTAATTGCCTTACAATTCCGCAAGTTATTCACTCGCCAAACTTTTTATTTGCGCTGCGCTTGTGCCACTTTCTTGCCTAACTCCATCGCCTTCCGGCGCATCCCCGGCTTGTTCTTGATATCGCCCGATACACCTGCATTAGGAACAAGGAGCGAGGCGAATTTCATGCCGGTATATTTGGCGGTTAATGCAAACGGCTTACTGAGGGCATCCAGACCAACGTCTTCGAAGGCGCTGGCCATCAGCACAAGCGTTTTGCCTTTTAATGGGGTCTGCATGGTACCGGCCTTATTGTCCCATTTATAGAGCGAGAACATCCGGTCAAAGACGCGTTTTAGTTGTGCGCTTGCTCCGAAGAAATAGAGGGGCGTGGCCATGACAATCACATCAACCTTGGCCATCTTTGCAAGGACCGGCCTGGCCTCGTCATTAATCACGCATTCGTACCCAGCCAGTTTTTGGCAGGCCCGGCAGGATGTGCATCCGGAGGATTTATACTTTAAGAAAGCCGTGCGCACGATCTCAACCCGAGCGCCTTTCGAGCGCGCACCTTCGGCGAACCAATCCACGAGTGTCGCCGTGTTGCCGTCTTTCTTGGGACTTCCTGACAGTATTAAAATTTCTTTGTTCATATGCGACTTGCCCCTAATGCGCCATTGCCGTCGCCTTTTTCAACTTATCCGCCCATTATGGAACTGGTTCCGATCACACTGCCGGAAACGAGAAATCATTCTTGGGTTACAAGCCCAGCCCGCGTCAGGCAATCAGCGGAATATCGGTCTCGCGGCCCTGGTCCTGGGCCGAGACGTAGGCAGCATAGAGCGTGCTGACGGTGTCCGCCGCCAGCATTACATCGCTTTGGGGCTCGCGGTCATCCCGTAAGCATTCCATGAAGTCCTGGATTTCCTGCGGATACCCGCACATCCAGTCTTCGTTAGGCGCGGGGAAACTCCAGCCCTGTTTGGTGCCCAGTTTTTCGGTGAGATACACGTGCTCCAGTTGCTTTTCAACGGGATTGTACAGGACATTGGCATCGGTGGGATTGATGTTGCAGCGCATGCGATGATTGTTGCCATAAATTTCCATCCAGTTGTGCACGCCGCCCATCACGAGCTCGCAGGAAAACACATCCGCCACCATACCGTCCTCGAATATGATATGCACCTGGACGAAATCCTCGACATCCTTGTAATCGGTGCGCAAATGGCCCTGGTTGATAAACTGCGGATTGCGCGTTACTGCATGCGTCCGGCAACTGACGGTCTTGGGCCGGATGGCGCGGTTCTGCCGCGCCTGGCCTTCAATGCGCTTGAGATACAAGGCTGCGGTGAGCGGATGACAGCCCTTGCCAACCAGTGACCCGCCACCGGAGAGACGCCAATCGCCATAGGCCGTGCTAACGCTCCCACTGTGACTTTCCTCGGCATGAATCCATAAAATCTGGCCCTGCGTGGCGCGGAGTATCTCCGCTTCCTTTTGAACGGAGGGCGCATAGACCCAATTTTCGGCATACATAAGCTTTACATTATGCTTACGCGAAGCATCCATCATGCGCCGGGTAGATTGCAACGCTTCATCCAGCAGACCGCGTTTGTCGGCACGATCGCCCCGCCAATCGGGAGTGCCAGGCCCGTAGGCACCCGTAAACGGTTTTTCGACGATCACGTGCCGACCCAGTTCACAGGCCCGCACACACAGAGGCTCGTGCAGGGCGCCGGGCACGCAAAGGTCCACGACATCCACAGCGCGCACCAGATCGTCATAACTGTCAAAGGCCTTGATCCCGTTTTTACCGGCAAATGCCTGGCGACTCTCCGCCGACTTGGAATAGACACCGACCACCTCGACGGCCACGCCGCCGATGTGCCGGTAGGATGCCAAATGAAACCGGGCCGCAAATCGCGCCCCAGCAATGCCAATCTTAATGGGTTGTTTCATGGAAAGGAATATAAAGAATCGGAAGGCCACAGAAAAGTATAATTTAAGGCGTGGAACACTTAACGCCTTTCGGGCGGACTCTTGCGACAATAACACTTGTCATCCAGAACGCAGCGAATGATTTCACATCCGACCGATAAGGCCAAATCCGAGATTCCTCGCTTCGCCCGGAATGAGATGCTTGCGGTTTTTACCGTTTCTCAAAAAACACAATCTCCCATTAGATTGAATCATCCGTCCCGTTTCAACAGCTTCTGCAGGGCACTCCAGGGACGGGTATTGAGAACGTCGCCCTTTTCCAGCCAGCCGCGGCGGGCCTGGCCGACGCCGAAACACATGAAATCCAGGCTCAAGGGATTGTGGGAATCCGTGGAAATGGCGATCTTAACACCCAGCTCCCTGGCCATCCGGCAATAGGCATCGTTCAAATCCAGGCGCATGGGATGGGCATTGAGTTCGAGAAAACAACCGCGCTCCTTCGCCGCATGCAATAAGCGCTCCAAGTCCACCTCGTAGGCATCACGCTCGCCGATCAACCGGCCGCTGGGGTGCGCAAAAATATGGAAACAGGGATTGTCCATAGCGCGTATGATCCGCGCGGTCTGCTTTTCGCGCGACAGGGTAAACAGGGAATGTACGGCGCCTACGACGACATCCAATTCCTTTAAAATTTCGTCGGCCAAATCCAATTCCCCGTTTTCGAGAATGTCCACCTCGATGGATTTCAATATCCGGAAGCCGCTGAGTTTTTCATTGAGGCGGTCAATTTCCCGAATCTGCTGGGCCAGCCGCGTGGCGTTCAGGCCGTGGACCATGGTCATACGCTGGGAATGGTCCGTAATGGCCAGGTATTCGTAACCGCGCTTACGGGCCGCCTTGGCCATCTCCGCGATACCAGCCTGGCCATCGGTCGCAGTCGAGTGCGACTGCAAGTCGCCGCGAATATCCGCCAACACAACCAACTTCGGCAACTGGCCCTTTTCCGCCGCCTCGATTTCGCCGCGGTCCTCGCGCAATTCGGGCTCGATATACGGCAACTGCACCGCCGCATACACTTCGGGCTCCGTCGCCCCACCCACCCGCGCTTCGCCGTGGAACACCCCGTATTCATTGATCTTGAGCCCGGCCTGAAGCGCGCGCGCGCGGATGGCAATGTTGTGCGCCTTGGACCCGGTGAAATAATGCAAGGCCGCACCGTAACATTCTTCCGGTACTACCCGCAGGTCAACGTGCAAACCGGAACGCAGGATCACCGACGAGCGCGTAGCGCCATGCGCAATTACCTCCGCCACGTCCTCGTACCCGACAAACCGCCGCATGATCGCGGCGCTGTCCGCGCAGGTCGCCAGGATATCCACATCCCCCACCGTTTCCTGACGGCGCCGGAAACTGCCAGCCGGCACAACGCGCTTGACCCCTTTTACCCCGCGCAGGGTTTTCAGCAGGGACTCGACAACTTGCTCGGCCGTGACCAACAGCATACGATTCCCTGTTTGTGTTTTCCGATTAAGATATTCGAGAATTCTGGTTTCCGTCTTTTCCCCAAAGCCATCTAACGTCCGGAGCTTGCCCTCCCGCACGGCGTGTTCCAGGCTTGCCAGGTCCGTGATCTTCAACTTTTCGAACAGCTCGTGCACGCGCCGTGGCCCGAGCCCGGGAATTTTCATCAGGTCGCTGAGTGCCGCCGGCACGTGCTTTTCTTCCTGCTCCAGCGCCGCGAGATGACCGGTCTCCACGATCTCCTTGAGTTTCCTGGCCAGAGCTTCACCAATCCCGGGCAATTCGGAAATGTCCTCGTTGGCGGCCACCATATCGGCCACGCTCCGGGGCAGGCTTTCCACCAGGCGCGCCGCGTTCCGGTAGGCGCGCACGCGGAATGCATTGGCGCCCTCGATTTCCAACAGGTCAGCCAGCTTGTTCAGTGTCTGGGCAATTTCGACATTATGAACCGGCACCCCATCCCCCTTCATCAAGGCTAATATTTTATGCAACAGTAAATATCCGGGTTAATCCGGCACGATCTTGAAGACCGTGTCGTGGACGCGGACATGTTCTTTCAACTTGGTGCCCGCGTTCTGACCGCGCGTGGCTTTCGGCACACTGGCGTGCTCGATCTGCATGGATTCAACGACCTGGGTAAAATCGCTCGTATGGCCTTTGACATGAATGGTGTCACCCACGGCCAAATCCCCATCCGTCAGTTGAATCGCCCCAACGCCGACATGCCCAAAATAATGCGTGATGTGACCGATCTTGGTTTCCGCCATAACTCCTCCTTTCACCGGCGAACCGGCTGATTCATAACGCGCCTTACCCAATACCCATCGTCACACTTGATGTTATACATCCTGGGCAGTCCTTGTCAATGGTGTTTGGGTGATATCTGGGTGATATCAGTAATGCCTTTGACACAGTAATGCCTTTGGCTTGACAAGTCAGAGGAAAAATCAGGGTCAAACCATAAAGTAATTTTTTCATCATGAAATAAGCGGGTTAAGGCGCAGAGGACAAAAACAATATGAACGCATCAAGGAAGCAATCATCCGATCCGGGCGAGTTGCTCCTTGGTCACTTCATGCTTTAGGGGCAGATGATCAGCAAAAGACGTAATTTCGTCAATAACCAGCGTCCCTAAGCGCCCCAAGTTCTCGGCAACACAACCGGCCTCGTGAGGGGTAAGCCACACGTTGGGCAAAGAACGTAGAATATCATTTGCCGGGAGAGGCTCGATGTCCGTCACATCCAGGCAGGCTACGAATCGTTCTCTGCGAAGCTCGCTAATCATTTCGGCAGTATCAATGATGGCAGCCCGGGCAGTATTGATGAACACAGCTCCTTCCGGCAACATGGCAAAATGGCGCCCACGAATCATGTGGCGGGTTTCCGGAGTACTGGGCGCATTAAGGCTCACCACCCGGCATTGAGTAAAGAGTTCATCCAACGATTCCACTTTTCTGGCGCCCATTTTCTCCGCCTGTTCCGCGGTGCAATAGGGATCAAACAGCAAAATATCACAGGTGAAATTTTGCAGCAGCCGGATCAGGTGGCGGCCCACATGACTAGCGCCGATCACGCCGATTTTCTGTTGATAAATTTCAAAGGGCCCGCCAAAACACTTTAATCCGTCATGCCATGCGCCCTGGCGGGTGGCCAGGCCCGCCCAGAATGTCCGTTTGGGCGCCATGAGAATGTGTCCCAGGCAGAATTCGGCCACGCCATAGGCAATGGCCGCGGCCGCGCTTGTCACGCGCGCGCCGGATTTCCAGAGTTCTTCGCTGACGATGGGTTTGACTGATCCGCCGGCATGGGCGACCAGCCGCAATCGTCCGGCCTGATCCATGATCTCGGCATCAAGCGCCGAGGTACCCCACGATGTAACTATGACTTCCGCATTGGCAACATATTTCAATAGAAACAATTTGTCGACGGCGGCGGGAATTTCAGTTTTCAGTATTTGAAAAGATTTTTCCAGGCGGGCTAAATCTCTTGGCGAAATAATCTGCTTATCCCGCCATTCCTGTTGCACGGCCAGTAATATTTTCATCCGTTTGTTGTCTCCTCTGTTTATACCTGAAATCTTGCACGAAAATCAGCGTTCTTGTAATATCTTATCAACCTGCTCGCCCGCCTACAATCCGTCAGCTGACGGACGTAGCATTGCGGGCAGGCAGTCGCTGCGCTCCAGCGCTGCAGGCGGGTAAACACGGCGTGCAAGTTATTTCTTGCACCACATTTCTTCTTTTTCAGCCGGAGGCTGATCCACCAAGGGTGGAAACCCAAATGGTTATGACAACATTCTTAAAAACGCTGATGTTCGCCCTCCTTCGCCAAGGATTGCGGCCCTCCAGGACACAGGACAGCGTTTTAAGAAATGTTCGGGCTAACGGAAACCGTACATGCTGCCGCTGCGGATAAACTCATACGCCCCCAGGTCAACAATCCCGTACCGGATACGAATGCGGTAGTCAAGATCAACGCCCGCCGTCATCCAGCTCTCGAACATCCCGGCATTGATACAGGGCGAGATGGAACTTAAACGACAGTTTGCGGCGGGCAGATCAATCAATAACGGATTGACATAAATAACATTACTGATGTCCGTTGAAGGCAACAACGCCTCGTTAGTCATCCCAATACAAGAATACCGAACAATAATATTACTGATACCATTATTGTAAACATTACTATATGTCCCGCCGGATAAATTGAAATACACAATCGAATTATATAAGGCATTAGTAGTCCTGCCAGTCGTGCCGTAGAAATAGATTCCGCCGGCATTAGTTGAAGAGTCGGTGGAATTAGAAACAATCGTGAGGTTTCGCAAGTATTGGTAACCTACATAAGGAGTCCATGCAATCACAACTCCACCTGCGCCGGTTGTGGCATGGTTGTTGTAGATCAGACAACTGTTTAAACCCCCGTTGTCTAAGTAATACCCCGCGGTAAGACTTACCCCGCCACAGGTAGTCCCGCTGTTGCCGATAATTTTACATCTGGTGATCGTGCCGTACCAGCCGGCATAAATTCCCCCGATAGTTCCGGTATTATAGGATATTTCGGAATCATATATTTTCTCGGCACTAAGGCTCAAACCTCCGGGCGATCCGGCTATGGTTGCGGTATTGTATGAAATAACACAATTACTAATGTAACCGGAAGTGCCACCACCGGCACTTTGAGAATACCCGGCGCCGCCATAGTACCCCCCCCGATTACTGTTGATAATACAATTATAAATAACATTTTTCATTGTGTTAACGGGATAATCCATCATACGAACACCGCCACCGTAGGTGCCGAAATTTTTACAAATGTTACAATTTTGCAGAGTTCCGCCATACATTATAACGCCACCGGGCGAATCATTAACAAAATACCCGTTAGATATTGTAAAACCATCAACTATAGCGTTCTTATTACTCCAGAACAGGCACCGGTTGGAATAGGCGGGATAATTGCCGTTGATAAATGTAAAGTCACGGCCATTCATGCTTTGCAATGTAATTGAGTTCGTCACGACAATCTGGTTGGTCAGATTATATATTCCGTTGGTAACCAGCACCGTATCGCCGGCAACAGCCGCATCCACCGCCCATTGAATTTGAGTCGCCGCACCCTCCCAGTTGGTATAGCCGCCAGCAGTATCGTTCGTGCCATATCCTCCGGGCATTGAGACGTAATGCGTGTCGACGGCCTGAACCGTCAGGGCGCTAACAAGCCAGACAACCGCAAACAAACATGTTCGGCCAACATAATTCGCTATTCGTCGGAGAAAATTCAGGTTAGGCATTGCACGACCCTGGGTTTGTTGCATGTTTTTACCACTGATCACGGATAGTCCACCCCGCGCACCAGCGGGGACGCAAACATGCTACTGGCGTGCTATCCATTTAGCCATCCGAAGACAACTATTTTATTGAAAAATTTCTACGCTCCCACCCGCCTGCGCCGAGGCTTCCCCCTACGCGAAGCCGCTTCGGCGGGACAGGTCGGCGGGCAGGCCGCCCCTTTGCCAGGGCACAATTCTCCCAAAAATATAAAGGTAAAAATAGGCCGTTTTGTGTCCTGTGTCAACGAAAAACCTACGGATGAATCGGGGGGGGGGGGGGG
>VSJD01000225.1 GCA_008636095.1 Kiritimatiellota bacterium
GAGGAGATTTCATTCATGTTGAGCATCAGGCCCATCGCATTCAGCCGCTTGAGGATTTCCTCGTTGCGATGCTGGCGGCCATCACGGAGCCGGTTGACATGCTCATTGAGTTCCGCATTGGCCGGGTCAATGAAATAACCCAGGATATGCATGGTAGCATCGCTGGGATTACAATCAACGCTGATTTCCACGCCGGGCACACCGCGCACTATGCTTTTGGAGCAGGCGGCCATAAACTGCTCCAGACCACTGATACTGTCGTGGTCCGTGAGCGCCAGGGCCGAAAGCCGGGCGCGCTCCGCTTCACGCACGAGCTGTTCAGGCGTGAGACTGCCGTCGGAAAACGTCGAATGCGTATGCAAGTCTATCATTAAGGCTCTTTCTCTTAATAGGTTGGCATCAACCTATCGAACATGGGTCTGCCATGCAATCACTTTCGGACAGCAATTGCTGGAGGAATCGGGTTGAATTGGGCAACACAAGGGCGTAATGTAAAAAACAAATGGAATCCATCCGTTATGAAATCATTGATCGGGCCGATGCCCTACGGGCCGCGCTAGCCTGTTTGAAAGGGCGGCGCTGCCTGGCGCTGGACCTGGAGATGGAAAACCAGCGTCATCACTACGGTCTGCACATAGCCCTGATCCAGATATCCACGGCGGAACATCGTAATTTCATCTTCGATCCGTTAGCCGGTCTTGATCTGACACCCCTGAACGCCCTCTTCGGTGACAATCAAGTTGAATTGATCGTGCACGACGCCGATTTTGACCGGCGCGCGTGTCGTCAGGTGTACGGTTTGAACCTTGTCCATGTTTTCGACACAAAAATCGCGGCGCAATTGTGCGGGTTCCGAAAGTTCGGCCTAGCCAGTCTCCTGCAGGATTTGCTGAATATCCAGACCGACAAGAAATTCCAGAAAATCGACTGGCTGAAGCGGCCGCTTCCCAAGGAAGCGCTGGATTATGCCGCCCGCGATACCGCGTCCCTGCATACGCTGAAGGACATTTTAACCCGCAAGTTGGTGGAACTCGGCCGGCTCGACTGGGCACGGGAGGAGTTCCAGCGCGCCGAACTGATTGACCCCCCCCCCGATCTCACGCCGCCCCATCACCGCATCAAGCAAAGCGCCCTGCTGACGCCGCGCCAGCTGGCAATCCTGGGATCACTCACCCGGTTGCGCGATGAAGTGGCCCGCTCCGTCAATCGGCCGGTGCATTTTATCATTCGCAACGACCTGCTTCTGCGGATGGCGGTCCAACCGCCGGCAACGATCCAAGAACTCCGGCAGATGAAAAGCCTGCATCCGGCCATATACCGGGACCACCTGGCCCGGCGTTTGCTGGAAGCGGTTCGGCAAGGACAATCGGCACCGGAAGAGGCCCACCCGCACAGCATTAAGCGGCCCCGTTCAAAACCCGGCTATGAACAGCGCTTGAAAGCCATGCAGGCTTGGCGGGCGCTCACCGCTGCGCCCTACGGGCTGGAACCATACCTGATGCTGTCCACCGACGTTCTGCAATGGGCCGCGCGGCATTCGGACCAGCCCATGCCGCCGGATATTGCCGGGCAGATCAGAGTGTGGCAGAAAAAAATCGTGTGGGAACGGTTTGAACGGCAGTTTTTGGCGCCCTGAAGTAGAGCTTCGCCGACTCGGCACACCCTGTATCAGAGCCTCCTTTTAGTCGGCACGCTACAGGGTAACACTTCAGGGCAGCCACGCAGTGTGTTTTGCCTTGCGAAACTCTACTGCGGCAAATCCATATTGGCGCCGGTTCGCCCCGGGTAATGACAATGGTCGATGGTTCATGGTTAATGGGCAATGAAGCTGGAAGCATACGATCCTGATGCCTTTTTACCGATGACCAGCGGGAAACACGTTCCAACAAGAGATCCTTGATCAACACCTTCTGCTGTCCGTGGGTTTGTCCTGGGCCACGCTATCCGCATCAACCATTACCCATTTCCGATCTGCGCGTAAGCGCGCAGATCGGGGTTGCTTTCCCGTTCTTGATCTAATAGTATGCCGAGCGTCATGTCCGTTGAGTACCCTGATCCGGATCGGGGTCCAAACGATTGGATTGAAAGGAACCAGAACCATGGGATCAGGGCGAGCGAACGATGAATTAACCTATTCCGCCAAAAAGCCGCGCGAACGCCGGCGGCGTGAAGCCATCCAGAAAAAACGCCTGTTGGCGCTCGGTGTGCCGGACGCAAAAGTGCGCAAGATGACGACCAAAGCCATTCGGCAGATGCTGGTGCGTCCGGAAAAAGTGCGCAAGCAATGGGCGGGGAAGAAATGAACATTTCCGCCAAGGCGGATCCGCCGCAGGCGGAAAAAATGCAGAATTAAAAATGACTGAACCCCTTTTGCATTTTTCATTTTGCTCGCCTAGGCATAGCGCTTCGGCGGAGCCTGGCGTTCTTCATTTCCAAGGTCACCCACCATGACCGCCAAGGATCCCGGGGACCAGCCCAAGCCGTTTCTGGAGCACCTGGCTGATTTGCGAACGACCTTGTTGGGGTGCCTGGCGGCATGGGGGATTGGCATGGCGGTTGTCGTGCCGTTTGCGCCCCGCTTGTTCACCCTTTTGCGAGCGCCGTTGGCCAAGATCACGGAGCATCCGGAGCAATTCCTGCGCTCCCTTGAAATCACGGGCGGTTTTTCCATTGCCCTGCAGATCGTGCTATGGGGCGGTCTGCTGGTTAGCGTCCCGTTCATTACATTCCTTCTTGCCCGGTTCGTCCTGCCCGGTCTGACCCGTTTGGAGCGGAAGGTGATTGTAGGGTCGCTGGGTTTTGTAGTTGCACTGTTTATCATGGGCGTGGGGATCGCTTATTTCATTACCCTGCCCGTGGCGCTCAAAATCATGTTTGGTCTGCACGCCTGGATTGGTATTCGCGCGGAATGGACTGCCGTCAGCTATGTCTCGTTTGCGGTGAAATTATTGCTGGCGTTCGGGCTGGCGTTTGAATTGCCGGTAGTCGTGGTGGTATTGGGGTACCTGGGCATCGTGTCCTCGGCATTCCTGCGATCCAAACGACGGCATGCCGTTGTAATCATTCTGATCCTGGCGATGGTGTTAACGCCGGGGCCGGACGTGTTTTCCCAAATCATCATGGCCGTTCCAATGATTCTGTTGTATGAAGCCTGTATCTGGATCATATGGCTGGCGGAGCGGAAGAAGAGGGACGCCAGACGCCAGACGACGGACGACGGACCGGAGAAGAGGTGAAGGGCAGGCAGGCGCAGAGGTTGGAATAAAAAAATGGCCGCGGGGCACTGCCGCCGCGGCCATTTTTACGTCTACTGAAGTGTACTTATTTCGCCGGGGCCGCTTGCGCGGGCGAGGCGGCTGTGCCTTCGGTGGTAACCGGTTCCACGCTCTTCACATAGAACATCCGCTTGCCACCCTCGTTGCTGAACGTGCCGGTCACGCGGACCTTTTGCCCATCCATGTTCTCGAGCGGCTTACTGCCTTCATCGAGTGGAATTTCATAGCTATTGACGATCAATTTTAATCCCGTCACCGTACCACTGGCATCCTTGACCACGCTGACAATACCGGTTTTACGAAGTTCCAGTGCGCTGGTGACCGCCGGTTTGACGTCCGGAGCCACCGCAACAGGCGCTGTGGCTGCAGGGGCTTCCGCAGGGGCCGCCGCGGCCGGGGCTGCTACAGCCGGAACCGCTGCTGGCGCCGCAGCTTCCTGAGCAGAGACCGTATGGAACGCCACGATCATGCCCACGCTAATAATTGCCACACTCAACATTCTCAAAAATTTACTATTCATGGTGATATTCCTAATAATCAACTCGGTTTTTTTAATTTACAAACAGGACCGATCCTGTTGTTGTTAAAGACTTGCTTACACCGTCTTGTTGACATTTGCTGTGTTATGGTTCTTTTGGTTTTGACCGGTCAACAGACGCCCCCGCCAAAACAGATGGAACAGCGCTTTCCGGTTCACTAAACCTTGCTTTCATCACCTCCTGTTCTTTTCTATAAGAAATTGGTTTTATTCTGACATAAGCCCGGCTTAAGTCAAGCTATTTGCGTAACTATCAGGTGTTCCGTTGTTCAGTGTTCGGGAACCAGGAGGCAACAGCTATGACTTATTTGGATAGCTTTTGCCCGCCGACTTGTCCCGCCATAACCTCTTGGCAAATGGGTAAGCCTTGCGCAAAGGCCTATCAGAAGCTCTGCCATCTTCACCTGGAGATTTATGATCTCAGCCATGCATAGCGGCCTGAACACCGAACACTGACCGCTTCCGATTAGTACCCTGTTTACCCTTCTTCGCCAGAAATCACTGTGGCTTGCCACAGAAATGAATGGCGTTCTTGGCTTCGCAGGGTTCCGCAAAAGACGCGACCTGCGTAGTCCCAGCCGATGGACGTAGCAGGTTGCCCCGCGGCCCCGCCTGCAACGCTGTAGCACTGCGGGCAGGTTGCCGCGGGGTACTTTACTTAATAAACAGGCCGATCAGTACGCCGATAACGGTAAAGGCCAGGAATACAATAGAGGTATATACACCCTTAATCGAGGTGAAGACCAAGTCCACGTCAATCCGGGGAGGCGTGAAGATACCTTTCATATTGTAAAGCAGAACGACGGCTGTGGCAATAATCAGTACGAAAGCGAATATAAACTTCTTACCCATAAATCCCCCTCCGTTTTTTAGGCCTGATGATCTTTTTTATTTTTCCCGTTCGCCGAATTCATGATGCCTTTCCTTGAGGCCGGCCAGCCAGAATTTTGCAGTAGCAATTGAACGTCGCCCCATTGAAACAGACGAAAACCACTTTCCGTAAGGCCGGCTGACTTTCCAAAAAACGCCTTGTTTCCGTAACCGCGATTTGCACGGCCCGTTCCATGGGAAAGTGATAAGCCCCCGTACTGATGGCTGGAAAGGCTATTGTGGTGATTCCATGCCGGACCGCAAGCAAAAAACAGTTCTGGTAGCACCTGGCCAGCAGGGCGTCTTCATCATGGCCGCCCCCATACCATATAGGGCCAACGGTATGGATCACCCGCGGAGCGTTAAGCCGGTAGCCGCGCGTGATTTTGGCCTCGCCTGTGGCACAGCCGTTGAGCACGCGGCATTCCGCCAGCAATTCTGGGCCTGCGGCGGCATGGATAGCGCCATCCACGCCGCCGCCCCCGAGGAGCGAAGGATTGGCCGCGTTTACAATCGCATCCACGGCCTGCCGGGTAATATCGCCTTGAATAACCTTGATGCGTTCGGTCATGGTGTTTTCCACCCAGCCCACATACCTGACACTGGCATACTGCTTATCAAACACATTGTAAACCCCAACAAAGGCTTTGACAATGTCCAACAATGTCTGAAAAAACAAGTTGACACCGGCGCCGGCCATGTAATAGCATTTTCATCACGTTGGAATCGGGAAGACGGTGTAAATCCGTCGTGGTCCCGCCGCTGTAACCGGGGACGAAAGCCGCAAAGGTCACTGTTCCCGAGCGCGCAAGCGCCTCGGGATGGGAAGGCGCGGCTGACAGGATGATCCGGAAGCCAGAATACCGATCCACGGTAGATAGCGCCTGTTGACCCTCGTGGACTGGGGCTCTGAAATAGCAGGCGTTTATTGCAGGGATGAAATATCGGCATCCCGAATCCCGTTCCAGGGGATTCGGGATGCTTTTTTTTGGGCACGCACCCATGACAACAGATGGACATGGCGGAAATCGGAACCGGTTGGCGCACTTGGCCGGTAAAGCACAGGACGAAATCCTCGATTTTTCGGCCAATATCAACCCACTGGGCCCGCCCGACTGGCTGCGGCCAGTCATCAGTCGTCACCTTGGCGAGTTGGTTCACTATCCGGACCCCCAGGCCAGTGCCCTGGTCACGGCCGCATCCCGCCGATATGGCGCTGCGGCCGATGAAATCCTATCCGGCAACGGCTCGACGGAGTTGCTCTATCTGCTGGCGCAGGTTGCCGGAATAAAGCGGGCCGTCATCCCCGCGCCATGCTACACGGATTATGCCCGCGCCGCCCAGCTGGCCGGCATGAAATTGGTCAGTTTTCCCATCGCGGAAAAAGACGGTTTTCAGTTCGAGCCGGAGCAACTCGTTCCGCTGTTGAACGAAGCGGCGGTGGTTTTTATCGGCCGCCCAAATAATCCCACCGGCCAGGTTTGCCACGCTCCGTCCATTCGGACATTGGCGCAGGCGCATCCGGAATGCCTCTTCATTGTGGATGAAGCCTTCGGCGATTTTGTGGAAGACTTTGAGAGCCTGACGATGAACCGGCCGCCCAATGTTGTTGTTTTGTTATCACTGACCAAAATCTTTGCCATCCCCGGACTGCGGCTCGGGTGCGCTGTGGCCGATGCGGCACTGGCCGGAAGCGTTCGTGCATACCAGCCGCCGTGGAGCGTTAACACTCTGGCGCAGGCCGTGGGCGTTGCGGCGCTGGGCGATACGGATTATGTTGTGCGGTCACGGGCAATGGTGCGCCGGCAACGGGAGGCATTGCTGGCTGAATTGCGCCGAATTCAGGGGCTGGTGATTTATCCCGGCGCGGCTAATTTTCTGCTGGTCCGACTGGACCTGCCTGCAGTCGCTACGCTTCCAGCGTTGCAGGCAGGTTCATCCGGGCCGGATGCGCGCATTCTGGCGCAACGGTTGCTGGCCGAAGACGGCATTGCGATTCGCGTATGCGATAACTTCGAGGGGCTGGATGCGCGTTTCTTCCGCGTGGCCGTGCGGACGGCAGATGAAAACGCGCGCCTGATCGCGGCGCTCCACCGGCGATGGCCGGTCCAGCGTGTTCTGACCGGCCGCAAGGCGCAACCCAAGACACGCCGCACACCGGCAATCATGTTCCAAGGTACCAGTTCCAATGCCGGCAAGAGCGTGATGACGGCGGCATTCTGCCGGATTCTGCTTCAGGATGGATACCGCGTCGCGCCGTTCAAGGCACAGAACATGTCGCTCAACTCTTTTGTCACCCGCGCCGGAGGCGAGATGGGCCGCGCACAGGCAGTTCAGGCGCAGGCCTGTCGAGTCGAGCCGGATGTCCGCATGAATCCGGTACTGCTGAAGCCCAACTCCGACACCGGTTCGCAGGTTATCCTGCTGGGTAAGCCGGTGGGCAACATGACCGTGAGCGAATATATCCGTTACAAGCCGGAGGCGTTCAAAACGGTCTGCCAGGCCTATGACAGTCTGGCCGCCGAATACGATGCGATCGTATTGGAAGGCGCGGGCAGTCCGGCGGAAGTTAATCTCAAGCACCATGACATCGTCAACATGGCCATGGCGCAATACGCCCGGGCACCGGTGCTGCTGGTGGGCGATATTGACCGCGGTGGCGTGTTCGCCGCGTTCGTCGGCACGCTGGAGGTGTTGGCCGAGTGGGAACGCGCGCTGGTAGCCGGCTTTGTGGTCAACTGTTTCCGCGGTCAGGAAGAATTGTTGCGCGCCGCTCTGGACTATACCGAACGGCATACCGGCAAGCCGGTGTTTGGTGTTGTGCCTTACCTTGCCAACCTGAATCTGCCGGAAGAGGACTCCGTCACATTCAAAAGCCGCGCGTTAGACCAGGCAAGAACGGGGAACAACAACGCAGTGGAAATCGCGATAATTGATCTGCCGCACATCTCCAATTTCACTGATTTTGATCCTTTTCGCGCAGAGGACGACGTTCATCTCCGGATCGTACGCTCGGCCGATGAACTATGCCGCCCCGCCGCCGTGATCATACCCGGCAGCAAGAACACACTCGGCGATCTGGCCTATCTGAAGCGCTCCGGTCTGGCCGAACGAATTGCTCAACTGGCCGCTGAAGGAAAAACCGAGATCGTCGGCATCTGCGGCGGTTTTCAGATGATAGGGAAGGAAATCCGCGATCTGCCGTGCGTGGAATCCAGCGCGGGCACGGCAACAGGTTTGGAATTACTGGATGTCCAAACCGTTATGGCCGTTGAAAAAACGCTGTTACGCGCGTCCGCCCGCCATGCACTTTCCGGTTTGGAGGTTCAGGGCTATGAGATTCACCATGGACAAACGCTCCCCGCCGCGCTTACGCCACTGTTTGTGCGTCCGGATGGCGAAGTCATCGGTTTGGCAACCGCCGATGGCCGCATTTGGGGCACTTACCTGCACGGTGTCTTTGACGCTGACTTGTTCCGCCGTTGGTTCATTGACCGCCTGCGGGTGCGTCGCGGTTGGCCCGCGATCGGCCGGGTCATGGCCAACTATACAATCGAACCGGCTTTGGATCGACTGGCCCAAATCGTCCGGCGTAGTCTGAAGATGGACGTGATTTACCGGCTTATGGGGTTGTAATGAATTTAACCTGGCAAATCCTGGCCGCCGTGTCGCTGGATCTCCTGGTGGGCGATCCGCGCTGGCTGCCGCATCCGGTGCGTGGCATCGGCTGGCTGACTCAGCGGTTGGAGTGTCCCCTGAGGCGTTTGATCCGCAATGAGAGCGCGGCCGGCATTGTGGCGGTCTTGCTGGTGGTGGCAGCGGCCGGCGCAGGCGCATGGGGCTTGATTGGCATCGCGGGACTTTGCCATCCGCTGGCGGCTGACATTGTTTCCGTGATCCTGATCTACACGACTATCGCGGCGCACGACCTGGCAAGGCACAGCTGCGCGGTATTCCGTGCTTTGGCTGCGGGCAATCTGGAGCAAGCCCGCCGGCGCGTGGCAGAGATTGTCGGCCGCGACACGGCTAATCTTGACGAGGCTGGGGTTGCCCGCGCGGCGGTTGAATGCGTGGCCGAAAGCACAGTGGATGGCATTACGGCGCCGCTGTTTTTCGCGATCCTGGCCGGGCCGGTGGGCGCGATGATGTACCGGGCAATCAACACGCTGGATTCGACTTTTGGCTATACAAATACCCGTTATCTGCGGTTCGGCTGGGCTGCGGCCAAATTGGACGATCTGGCAAATTACCTGCCGGCGCGCGTCACGGCGCCGCTAATCGGGTTGGCGGCGGCGATCCTGGGCCGGCGCCCAATGCAGTCGTGGCGTATCCTGCGGCGTGACGGTCGCAAGCATGCCAGCCCTAATTCGGGATTGCCGGAGGCCGCGATGGCCGGCGCCTTGGGCGTTCAACTGGGCGGGTTGAACTATTACGATGGCGAGCCGCTCGAAAAGCCCGCCGTCGGCGAACCGATCGTTCCCATTGCAGCCGCACACATCCTTGCGGCCAATGCCGTGATGTTCGTCACCCTGGTATTGTTCCTGGCACTCGGTTTGGCGGTTCGGGTTGGAGTCATTCATTTATGGCACGCCTGGAGGATCAACGCATGAATCCAACGCCGCGAATTCTGCCCCTTACCGGCGCCGGCAAGGGGAAGACCACCGCCGCATGCGGCATAGCTCTGCGTGGCGGCGCGAACATTGCAAATTACCCGAAATTACCCGATAAAATTACCCGATAATCGACTTGACGCATGGCGCGGGTTATGCTTATATTCAAATCTTGTTCTTTGAGTCGCAGTTTTTACAAGCGTGGAAAGCGTACGGAAGTCCGTTAAAATCGGACGCGGCTGCGCCGCTGTAACCGGGGACGAAATCCCAGCAAGCCATCCCAGCACAGGTTGGGAGAAGGCGGGAAAGTAGGATAGTACCCGGGAGCCAGAAGACGTTGCTTTACACGCTCATCGGAATCCGGCCCAGGCTGGGTTCGCTCTCTCGCAGGTGGAGAGGATGAGGTCCCGCAACCGGAAACCTTCGATATCCGCCTACGAGCGTATCGAAGGTTTTTTTATTTTATGACCAAAATCATTATTGCCGGATGTCTTTTGATATTCATTAGCACGCGCATCCTTGCCGAAGACGCCACGCCTAAACGGATTGTGTGCCTTGCTCCCAGCTATGATGAAATTCTGATCGAACTGGGATTACAGGACCGGATCGTTGGTGTGACGACGTCTTCCGATTATCTGGAAGAAGTCAAGCACGCGGAACGGGTCGGTTTGTGGAGCAAGCCCAACATTGAAATAATCGTCGCGCTC
>VSJD01000226.1 GCA_008636095.1 Kiritimatiellota bacterium
AAACCCGATCTTGTCCTCGCCACCGGTTTTGCGGGACAACAATCCGCCGCCGAAAAATTATCTGCCTTAGGTCTACGCGTCGTGGTTCTTGATGAGACGCAGGGCATCGAGGAAATTTTTGCCAAAACCAAGCAGATCGGGGATATCCTCAAAATACCCGCGCGGACGGAAGCACTGCTCAAACGCATGCGGGCAACTGTCGCAACAACCAGGCGCCTGACGGCGACAGTTTCTTCGCGCCCGCGGGTCTACATGGAAACCGGCTCTGCCCCGTTGTTCACTTGCGGAAAGGGATCGTTCATTCACGAGATGATCGAAATCGCCGGCGGTAAAAATATTGCCGGCGACATCGCTCAGCCCTTCCCGCGCATATCATCGGAATTCGTTTTAAACAGCGACCCCGAAGTAATCATTCTCCCCTACATGGGCAGAAATTTCGGCAAAGAGGCTTTAAAGCAAAGAAACGGATGGGAAAAGATTTCCGCCATCAAAACCGGCCGCGTCTATGACGACATAGGTTCCCAGGTCATCACCATTCCCTCGCCGCGGCTGATTTTATACGGCTTGCCCGCACTTCTCAAGCGAATCCATCCGGAAATCGTCCAAGGAGAAAACAAGGAATGAATACAACCATGGGTAACAAGACCGTGCTGGTTATCGGAGGGGGAAATTACGGGACAAAGGCCTGCCAATATTTCAGGGCACAAAAAGCGCGCGTAATTCTTATGGACAACGACCCAGCCTGCAAGGCGAAAGAACTTGTGGCCCAAAACGATTTTGTCTTGAAAGACGCACAGAGCGCCTGGGATTTGGCTTTAAAGCTCAAGCCTGATTTCATCGTGCCCACTTGCTCGAGTCATACTTGCGGGGGGTGGATCAGAGAGTATTTTCGTTTAAGCCCGCTGTCCGATTCCATCGCCGATGTGACGAGAAGATTGCCGCAAAGCTTGTTCCTCGGCTTTGACGAGCCAAATGCTTCGTTGATTTTCAGCTATATGACCAAGGGGAAATTGTGCCGTGAGGATTGTCCGCATCCGCCGACCGAGTGTGGCTTGACGCGCGAACCAAGGCCAGCGCCTTTATACAAATTGCTGGAATACGGCGTCTTTGAATTATTCGATTGCGCAAAAATTTTCGTATCCGAACAAATGGCTCCCAGTGTCGGCGCCATAAAAGCATCAGATTTCCTGGCATTTGTGCAAGAGATCGAGATTAAAAAACCAAAGACGCTGGCGGTGGGAACAGCCTGCCGGTGCCACGGCATTTTGAATTTATTCAAGCAATAATCAACAGGAGGAGATGTTTCATGATAACAAAAGCAATACAGACTGCGGCAACGATCATGAATTTCATGCTCGTAGCGGGGATAGCAACCAACAACTTGGCGGCAGAATCCAACGCCGCGCAACAGGCGGTCGCCCAGCCCCTGCCGGTTGCCACCCAGGCGGTTGTTGAAGCCGATACCATAGTTATTTCGGCCACGCGCATTCCTCAATCCATCCGCGATTTGGGCGTCAGTGTTTCCGTTGTTCCACGGGAAAGAATTGAGGAAATGCAGGCACAAAACGTCGGCGATGTTCTGAAAGAAGTCACCGACGCGCGCGTAAACAGCTACGGCTCCATGGGAGCGGAAAGCGAAATAACTCTGCGCGGTTCCACCAAACAGCAGGTGCTGGTCATGGTTGACGGCAGGCCGGTCAACGTTGCCTCTGTGGGAACAGCCGATCTTTCTTTGTATCCCATTGATCAGATTGAGCGCATCGAGGTGATCCGGGGACCCGGCTCGGTTCTTTACGGCGCCGGCGCCATGGCCGGTGTGGTCAATATTATCACCAGGGACCCGCCGGAGAAATTAACAACTGATTTAGCGGCGTCGTATGGAACAAAAAATACGCGTATTCTCCGGTTGGATAACGGGGCCAGGATCGGCGACTTCGGTTACCTTATCATGGCCAGTCAGAATGCCAGCGACGGATGGAGAGAAAACAGCGCCTGTGACGGCTACAATATTGCCGGAAAACTGGATTATGACCTGACCCAGGACTCGCGACTGGTCTTGAATTCCGGATTTTCGCGGCAGAACAAAGGCGTGCCCGGCTCCACCAGCTGGCCCTCGCCCAATGCCAAACAGTATGACGAACAGTATTGGTTCGACCTCACGCATAAATATGAGTTGGCAACTAATTCCTATTTCACAGGGAAAGCCTTCCTTAATCAGAATTGGCAGAATTACAAGAATCCGGACAGTTTTACCGACGAAATCAGCCGTAACCAGAAAACGGGGCTGGACCTCCAGCAGACACTACCGCTTGGTGAGCGCCAACTGCTCCTGGGGGGTATTTACCTGGAAAATGATTATGTGAATATCAGGGGCGCTAATGATGCCTCATTGATCGGCGGCAACCGCGACCTCTTCACCGGCGCGGGTTTCCTGCAGGACGAGGTGGCGCTCATGGATGCGCTGGTTGTGACCCCCGGCCTGCGCTGCGATATTCAGTCGAAATGGGGGGCCGAACTCAGCCCGAAAATCAGCGGGCTCTACAAGATTATCGAAGGCACCAGCCTGAAAGCCTCCATCGGGCGGGGATTCAGGGCGCCTACGGTTGATGAACTCTATTGGCGGGATGATTATTCCGTGGGCAATCCCGATTTAAAACCCGAGGAATCATTCAGTTACGACGCCGGAATTCAACAGCAGTTCGGAGCAAAAAGCCTGCTTGAAGTTTCCCTGTTCCAAAGCCACATGAAAAACCTGATTGCCTGGTATGATGTTGACGGCAAAGGAATATATACGGCGGAAAATATCAATGACGCCCGCCTGCAGGGTTTGGAAACCGAATTAAGCGTGCAGTTCACCAAAGAATTCTCCGGCGCGCTGAACTACACGTTGCTTGACGCGTGTGACACCAGCGGCAAGTATGACGGCGACACTCTGACCTACCGGCCGAAGAACAAAGTGGGCGGTCGCCTGGGCTATCAGACCAAATGGGGATTGAAATTAAACGTGAACGCCGACTATACCGACACGGTTTACACCGACCGTGCCAATACAACGGCCTTGGGCGGCTTTATGACTCTCGGCGCTTACGCGGCGCAGACCGTTTTCAAGCGCGTGGAAATTTTTGCGCGCGGCGACAACATCCTGAACAAGCAATATCAGATGGTCGCCGGTTATCCCATGCCCGGTGCAAGCGTGATGGGCGGCGTGAAGGCAAAGTTTTGAAAAACAGATTTACACATTGGATGGCAGCGCTTCTGATTCTGGGCGGCTTGCTGGCAAGCGTAGGATTCATTTCCCTATGCCTGGGCCCAGCCGATATTTCGCCGGCCAGACTTTTGTCGGCGCTTATGCACGGCGGAGACACGATAGAACGGACCATCCTATGCGATGTTCGCCTGCCGCGTATTTTGCTCGGCATTGCGGTCGGCGGAGCGTTGAGCCTGGCCGGGGTCATTTTGCAGGGACTGTTCCGCAATCCGCTGGTCGAGCCTTATACCATGGGAATTTCCGGCGGCGCAGCATTGGGCGTATGCCTGGCCATTCTCTTTAGACTGGGCCGGAGTTGCGGCGTCTGGTCTTTGCCGTTTGCCGGCTCAATTGGAGCGGCGGCCGCCATTTTCGCGGTTTATTTTTTAAGTATAGGCAAAGGCAATCTTAATATCCGGAATCTGCTGTTGATTGGCATAATGATCAGCTTCATCTGCTCTGCGTTGATCACACTTATCATGGCGATTTCAAAGGTTGAGGATTTGCACGGCATTATCTTCTGGGCCATGGGCTCTCTGGAACAGCCCAACCCGCTGTTGGTCAGGATCGCGGTTATTGTTTCCGTTGTTGCCCTGGGGGTTTCTTATTTTTTCTGCCTGGAGCTTAACGCCCTCTTACTCGGCGAGGAAGAGGCCTCCCATCTCGGCGTCAACATCGAAACCGCCAAACGCCTGCTCTTTATCCTGGCGTCCGTCATGACCGGATTGAGCGTTTCTGTGGCTGGGATCATCGGCTTCGTGGGCCTGGTGGTTCCGCATTTCATGCGCCTTTTCGTGGGCGGTGACCACCGCATTTTGATTCCCGCCGCCTGGCTTTGCGGCGGGGTATTCCTGGTCTCCTGCGACACGCTGGCGCGGACGGTTATCAGCCCGACGGAATTGCCCGTTGGCGTTGTCACGGGGTTGCTGGGTGGAATAATTTTTGTCTATGTATTATGCCATCGGCCGGAGGGCAAAACCAGATGCTCGATATAAGTGACCTGACCTGCGGCTATGCCTCCGGATTTGCCATCCGCAATATAAATCTGCGCGTGCCGGCCGGCGAAATCATTGGCATAATCGGCCCGAACGGCTCCGGGAAAACAACCCTGCTCCGGGCCATAACGCGATCGCTTAAACCGGCAAGCGGCGTCATTCGTCTTGAGGGCGCAGACATCCGCAGGCTGAAAATCCGGGAGCTGGCCCGCAAGATAGCGGTTGTATCGCAAAGCGCCGAATCTGGTTTTATGACCGTGGAGGAATTTGTGCTCCTGGGCCGAACGCCCTATTATGATCGCTTCCGCTTCCTCGAAACAAAAAATGACGTGCAGATCGCCCGCAACGCCATGGCCTTAACCGACGCGCTCAGGCTCAAGGACCAGCTCATGAACCGGATCAGCGGCGGGGAACGCCAGTTAGCCTTGATTGCGCGCGCGCTGGCCCAGGAACCAAAGTTGCTGCTCCTGGACGAACCGACCACCTATCTTGACATCACCCATCAGGTGGGCATACTCGATCTCATAAGAAGGTTAAACATTAATTCCGCTCTTACGGTGATTATGGTGCTGCACGACCTGAACCTGGCTGGCGAATACTGCCATCGCCTGGTGCTGTTCGACAAAGGCGCTATTTACAAATTCGGACTTCCCGAGGAAGTGCTTAATTACAGGATTATCGAGGAGGTCTATAAAACGGTCGTGGTGGTCGAAAAAAACCCTGTTTCCCACAAGCCTTATGTCATGGCTGTTTCGGAAGCGGCGCAGGAAGCCAACCGCATATTTGCTGTACCAAAGAAAACAATTAAGCTATGACCGCCCAACCAAAGCTGGTGCCGTCAATAAACACTCTGTTTTTCAGCTCGTGGAGTGGCGGCAAGGACTCGTGTCTGGCGCTGCACCGCGCCTGCATGGCGGGCGCCAAGCCGGCCTGTCTGTTAACCGTGATCAGTGAAGACGGAATACGGTCAAGATCGCACGGTTTGCGAAAAGATGTCATCGAAGCCCAGGCGGCGGCGCTGGGCATACCCTTGCTTACCAGATGCGCCACCTGGGCGGGATACAAAGCCGCCTTTATTGATGCGTTGCATGAAATCCGTAAAAAAGGCATTAAATCCGGGGTATTCGGGGACATTGATTTTCCACCCCATCTGGAATGGGAAGAAAAAGTATGCGCCGAAGCCGATATAGTCCCTTGCCTGCCGCTGTGGGGAGGCGCCCGGCCGGCGCTACTGCATGAGTTCATCACGCTTGGCTACAAAGCCTTGATTGTCCGCGTCAACGAGAACAAGCTGAATAGGAAATTCCTCGGGCGGATAATTGACCGGGACGTGGTCGGTGAGTTCCAGAAAACAGGGATTGATCCATGCGGTGAAAATGGCGAGTATCATACTGTTGTTATTGACGGCCCGATTTTTTCCAGACCGTTGTCTGTCGAAGCTGGTTCCCGCCTGGACACGGAATGTTCCGGATATTGCACGATGGATATCCATGTTCGCAATGATAAGGAGGATGTGAGTGATGATGCACATTGAAGGTTTTGACGCGGCTTGGTTGGTCATTATAAAGGGCGGCCCGGTGATGTGGCCGCTGTTGATCTGCTCGTTGCTCTCTGTGACGATCACTATCGAACGCCTGCTCTTCTGGTGGCGCCAGCGCATGAGCGCGCACCGCGAGGAATTGCTGGATATGCTTTTGCAGCGCACGGAGTGCGGCGAATTCGATCAGGCTATCCAAATTGCCCGTCGTCATCCGTTCGCCGCAACGCGTATTCTGGCGGCGGGTCTGAAGCACCACGCATACGGCCTGGAAGGCAGTCTCGAAGTAGCCGCCGGCGATGAAATCGCCCGTATGAAATACGGCCTGACGGCATTGGATACCGTCATCACCCTGGCGCCGCTCCTGGGCATTCTTGGCACGGTGATGGGGATCATCCACTCCTTCCGCATCCTGGAAGCCGTGGAGATTCAGGATCCAAGCGCGGTAATCAGCGGCCTGGCGGAGGCGCTGATTACCACAGCGGTCGGACTTATTATCGCCATGGTGACACTGGTGCCTTATAATGTGCTGGTTAGTAAAATCCAGCGCGAAGCGCGGCGCTTGGAGCAAATCATTGCCCAGTTTGAAGTGGCTTATAAGAAAGGACTGGAATATGCGGATAACCACCGGCTACGAAAACCGGAAGGCGCGCATTGAGTTGGTCAATCTGATTGATATCGCCTTCGTCATCCTGGTGTTTTTCATTTACGCGGCGATTTCGATGACCCTTTCGAAAGGCCTGAAAGTGGCCTTGCCGGCGGGCGTGGCCGACGCGGGCAAGCAGCAACGCAGCATCCGCATAACACTGGCCGCCGACAATACCATCCGTCTGGACAAGGAGTTCTGCGATCTAAACACTTGTGTTAAAAAAGCCGCCGCGGCCTCCCGCAGCGGTTCCTGTGCCGTGTTGATCAGCGGCGACCGCAGCGCCGACCTGGGTGCAGGCATCGAACTGTTGTCGCGGCTGAAGGAAGCCGGTATAGCCTCGGTGGCCTTCGAGGTAAAAAAGCAGTAAATTGTGGAATACATCAATTACGGGAAGAGGATGGGCGTCACTCCTAATGGCCTCTGCAAGTTGAGGCACTATAGTAGGGTGCGCCCTGGCATCGCGCCATTTTGCCGTCCTATTGACCCAATATCAACGCGGGCTATGCCCGCAACCCAGAATTACCGCCGCCAGGAGGTCGGCGACCACCCTAAGCATTTATCATAAATGTTCTTTAAAGGTGGCAGCCGGCGTCCTTGCTGGCCGTCTTCCGGTATGTTTTTCTTGTTATTTTTACGGTTTCTTCAGGATCAGGCACTAACCTGAATTATTCATGAACAATCATGAATAATTCACCCTGCGGGCTTCGACTACGGCCTGAAGACAGGCCTCCGCTCAGGGTTAGCCTTGAGCAAGGCGCTTGGCGCCGCGTCGAAAGGCTAATTCGTCATGAACCGGTTTGATTATATTGTTGGCCTGTTGCTCGCGTTGCTGTTTCATATTTGCTTGTTGACCATCATGGCGGGCTCGTGGGGTGGCAACACAACCCAGGCGCGGCCGATGTTTCCTTACGGCGAGTCCAGCTTGGCCATGACATTCGTTGTGCCTCCTTCTGCCGGAGCGGTCACAATGCAGCCGCAAGGGGTGCCGTCTGTTACTGCGCTTTTCTTTACGGAGCCTGAGGTGGAAGAAGAAGCACCGGTTTTGGTTGCTATCCCCGACCCACCCGCACAACCTCAGGAATTACAGCCCGCGCCGAAACAGCCGGCGGATGCCATAGAAGCTTCGTCTGATCTCACGCAGACCGCGTTGGCGGATAATGCTTCTTCGGGCACGTCTCCCACTCAATCGGGAGATGGTGCCGCGCCGCAATCTGACGCCGATGAATTAAGCAAGGGAATACAAGGGCTGCCCCGGATGTCCGCAGGTATTCGTCCCGTTTATCCGCTGGGGGCGCGGCACCGCGGCGAACAAGGCAACGTTACGGTGCGCGTGCAGGTTGGTGCGGATGGACGAGTAAAGGGGGCAACCATTGCCCGGTCCAGCGATCATCTTGAACTTGACCAGGCAGCGCTTAAAGCCTTGCGGCGCGCTTGTTTTGTGCCTGCCCGGAGGGACGGCAAGCCGGTGGTATCCGAGTCTCTGATTATTTTCCGTTTCCAGCTTGTAAACTGATTTCCCATTTTCCACGCTGAAAAGCGTGGCAAGCATGGGACTGTGCCGTTGGCTTGGCAAGCTTGTCACGCGTCTCGCGTGAATGACAAGCGCTTGGACGGTTATTCATCTAATGTTCAACATAAAACGAATGGATTCTACGAAGTAGAATCTACATTGCGCGATTCTTTTTCAAACCTGAAAGACATCCACGCAGGCCGCCAGCTTCCGGCAGCCGCCGCGTGTGACCAGCACGGTATCTTCAATCCGCACGCCGCCATGCTGGAAATAATACAGCCCCGGCTCCACCGTGACCACGTGCCCCGCCCGTAAACGCCCCGGCCGCAGGCTGAGCGACGGCGCTTCATGCACCTCGAGTCCGATCCCGTGCCCGGTTGAATGAATGAAACCCTGGGCTTTGCCGTCCAGGAGGCCGGTCTTGAATCCACGGCGGGCCAGCGCGGTGGCCGCCGCCCGATGCACGCGCCGTCCGCTCACGCCGGCACAAATCTCCGTTAGGGCAGCGGCTTGGGCCGCTTTTACGGCGGCATACATTTTTTTCAACGCCGGTGACGGCGTTCCTTTCACCACCGTGCGCGTAAGATCCCCCCAGTACCCGTGTTCGAGATGCCGGGGAAAAATATCTATCACGATGCTCTGGTGTGCGCGCAACGGGCCATGGCCGACGCCATGCGGCGTCGCCGCCTGTTCGCCGCAAGCCACGATCGTTCCCTCGCCTGCGCAATTGTGATCCACCAACACGCGGTAAATGGCACGCCGCACGTGTTCGGAAGTCAGTAACTGACCCCGGATACGCAAGCGGTTTTTTTTGTCCACGCGGGCGCGGGCAATCAGGCGGATGGCCGCGCGCATCGCCTGGACCGCGGCGCGCTGGCAGGCTGTAATCCGGTCCAATTCCACGCGCGTCTTGATCGCCCGCTCGGGGACAAGTGGTCCATCCGCAACAAACAGGCGCAGGCCGGTGCGCCGGAGTTGATCGGCCACGCGCACTGGAAAATCTGCCGCTACGGTGACGGAGTGAATGCCCAGTTCCCGTAACAGGCCCACGATCCATCCGCTCAACGTGCCGCGCAGAGCGCGCGGAATGCGCAGGGCATCCGGCGAATATACCTGGATGTCCGGCGCAACACGACGCGCCAATTCGCGGTCAAGTAGAGACACAACCAAATATTTCTTCGCGGCCTGCTGTACGTACACCACGGGATCCGGCACGGAAAAGCCCACGCGATAACGAATATCGGGCTTTTCCTGGGGCGCCCCCATGGCCAAAATCGCACCTGTTAATTGCTTACCCATAAAACAGGCCTTTCACCCTTGTAATTACTGGTGTTTGCCGCCGTCCGCGCCTTCGCCAAACGGCTAATTATGCCATGTCGTTTGCATGCCCTGCGCGTGGTTCATGCAAATCGTCAATTTGTATATGCTTCATTCGGTGGTTTTTAAATATGTTTATACAATATATGGTGGTTTGAAAAAATAAAGCAAAAAACATTTTTTTTTGCTTGTCGCCTGGGCATGGAACGATTAAATTCGAGCCCATAAAGGCTTGAAGGACATGCAAGTGGGGTTGTTAACAACTTGTTGATAGATTAAAAGCAGATCGGCCTGAGTGTTGCAAAAATGGTTGCAAACAGGCCGTGGAATGATATTGCCTCCTGTTTGTCTCGCCTCGCCTTCATTGCGGCCGTTTTGGCATTACGCTTTTTTTATTCTGTTTTTTTCGGGCAAATATGGCAACGATCAATAATTAATATTGATGCCGGTTGCCGGTTGCGTTTAAACTTAGCCTCATTTATGGATTGGCCTATTTTGGAGGTTCCTTTGACAACAGTCCATCTTGAAACGACCTGGCCAAAAATCTGCCAGGCGCTGAAAGAGCAATTGAATGCGGATGTGTATGCGCGCTGGATCGCAGTAATCAATCCCCGTAAGTTGGAAGCGGATACGCTGGTGCTGTCGGTCAGCAACGACTTCTACCAGTCCTGGCTGGAAGAAAATTACCTGCCGCTGATCAAGGACGCGGCCAGCCGGATTTGTGGTTGCGACTTGAAGGTTCTTT
>VSJD01000227.1 GCA_008636095.1 Kiritimatiellota bacterium
TGGAGGTCCATCCGGAAGTGCTGTCCGCCGCGCCGTCGGCCTCGAACCAGCCAGGCTCCGCCAGAGCGCCCCAGGCTCTGCCGAAGCGCTCCGCCCAGGCGAGTCGCCCAGGCGAGAAAGCGGGACCGGGCGCATGCCCGCTGAATCCCAAATACCTTTTTGCATCTTTCGTGGTGGGGCCCTCCAACGAGTTTGCCCACGCCACCTCGCTGGCCGTGGCCCAGGCACCCGGGAAAGCCTATAATCCGCTCTTCATTTACGGCGGCACGGGGCTCGGCAAGACACACTTGATGCAGGCCATCGGGCATTATGTAAACGGCCATTCCAAAGCACACGTTAATTATATTTCCTGCGAAGCGTTGATGAACGAATACATTGACTCGCTTCAGAACCGGCGCGTCAAGCACTTCCGCGATAAATATCGCAACACCGACTTGCTGTTGATTGACGACATTCATTTTCTTACCAAAACGGCGGCCCTGCAGGAGGAATTTTTTCATACCTTTAATGTCTTGTACGATGCCCACAAGCAGATCGTCATGACCAGCGACCGGCCGGTGAACGAAATCTCGCATCTGGAACAGCGGCTGGTCTCGCGTTTTGAGTGGGGCCTGGTGACGGAGCTGATTCCACCGGATTTCGAGACCCGTATGGCCATTCTGCGTTTCAAACAGCAGTCCCTGAAAATCCAGTTGCCGGAAGATATCATCGTTTTCATTGCCACCCATATCCAGTCCAATATCCGCGTTCTTGAGGGGGCCCTGATCCGGTTGACTTCGTACGCTTCGCTGTATCGTAAACCGATGACGGCCCAACTGGCTGAGCACCTTTTGCAAAGTACGCTGGACCAGGAAAAGAAGGAGCCGGTCACGCTCATGGTCATTCAGCGCAGCGTTGCGGAATATTTCGACATTCGCCTGGCGGACATGACCAGCGCACACCGCTCCCAGAGCGTGGCCTTGCCGCGCCAGGTGGCCATGTACTTGTGCCGTACGCTGACTACCTCCTCGTTTCCGGAAATCGGCATGGCATTCGGCAAGACGCACGCCACGGTTTTGCATGCCTGCCGCCGCGTCGGCCAGCGCATGGAAAAAGATACTCAATTAAAGCAGGCCGTCGTCAAACTTGCGAAACAGATCGAAATGAATCCTGTTAAATGACCGTTGATACATTGCATACAGGTTGGTTATAAAACTGATGATAAGTCGAGGGTTAATTACTTTCGTTAATACATAAACAGGATCAACGTTTTTATTAACACACCCACTGACAGCCAAATGATCAGCGTGCATATAAACAAAAGTCGCTTATCAACAGATTGAACAGTCTTAATACGACGAATATATATAATTAAGTTAATACTATTAGTAAAGGAGCCATCATGAAATTTGGAATTACCAAGGAATCGTTTTTAAAAGGTTTACAGCAGGTTCAATCCGTAATCAGCACGCATTCCACGCTTCCCATTTTGTTTAATGTTTTGCTTAAGGCGGAAAAACAGAAGATGTCGCTGGTGGCCACGGACCTGGCAGTGAGCATCCGGTGTAACGTGGAAGCTAATATTAAAAAAACCGGTGCCAGTACGTTTCCCGCCCGACGCCTGCTGAGCATTGTCCGCGAACTGCCACAGGAAGAAGTGGAAATCGAGGTTACGGATAGCAATGTAGCCTCCATTCAATGCGGATCCTCGGACTATAAGATATTTGGCCTGGCGGCAGACGAATTTCCACCGTTACCGACTTTTGATGACAGCCGGGCGGTAACCATCAATCAGGGCACGTTCAAGGAAATGCTGAAAAAAACGGTGTACGCGGCTTCCATAGATGAGAGCCGGCCGATTTTGAATGGAATTATGCTGGGCATGCGCGAGCAAAAATTAACCATGGTGGCAACAGATGGCAGGCGCCTGGCACTGGTTGAGCAGGAAATCGAAGTACCACCGGACGTGCAAAGCGACCTGGTCATTCCCACGAAAACCGTTAATGAACTGATCAAAGTGCTGGGCGATGAAGGGATGGTCAAGATTCAAGCACTTCCCAATATGGTAGCTTTTGATATGGCGGAAGTGCTGATCACATCCAAGCTGATTGAGGGTAGTTATCCGAATTTCAAGCAGGTCATTCCGAGCCAATGCGAGGAACGTATTGCCATAGATCGCGAGAATCTGTTGGCCGCCATTCGGCGCGTGGCCCTGCTGACCAGCGAAAAGAATCCCTCGGTCAAGCTGACCTTCGCAAAAAACCAGGTTCAGATTGTAGTTGTAACACCGGATGTTGGCGAGGCGCGCGAGTCCATTCCCATCAAGTATACGGGCAAAACAATTTCCATGGCCTTTAATCCGGAATACCTGATGGATCCGCTCCGCAACTTGACCAGTGACGAGGTGGCCATCGAACTGGTGGATGAATTGAGTCCGGCCGTCATCAAGTGCGACATCCCCTTCCTATACGTTCTGATGCCACTAAGGCTGAACTAGATCGCAGTAACGGCTTTAATAACGCCCCGGCTGCCCGGCCGTCGCCAAGGCGCTATGAATTAGGTCTTGAAGTTAAGCTACTTTCCTGCTGCGTTCTTGCCGTTGGGGTTACCGAAGAAACGCCGAAAGACTTGCGCCGCTTCCGGGGTGTTCAGCACGTCGTTAAGAGAGCATACGTGCACTCGCGTGCAGCCACCATCCAGAATGGCCTGAAGCTCCGCCGTCAGACGCGCACCAGACTTAACCGGATACTTGCCGTAGCCGATCAAGGCGGCACCGTGCGGCCGGGAATGGTAGCGATTGGCTTCCTGCGCGATAACACGAGCGTACGCTTTAATCTTGTTCGTGTTCCAAAAAGGGTCGAAGAACCATGCGGCGGTCTGGACGCAGACGTCGAGATTGAGGCGGTTACCGTACAGCGGTTCAGGAAGGTAGACCGGATAGATGTGAGTGATAACCTGTGCGGCGGGGCTGACAGTCTTCACATATGCTGAGAGACGATTGTTAAAGGCGACCAACGTTTCGAGCGAAAAACGATCCAAGGCCAGTTCTCGTGAGAGTTCGGGGTGCTGTTCCTGGTAGACAGCGAATTGTAGCCTTGACGTTTGACACAGGCAACTGCGATAGTTCCGGTAGCCGATGTAGTCCAATGCCACGCCCTTCACGCCGGGGAAATTCAGCATCTCGTCGATCTGTTTCTTGAACGCTTCGATGACCCGCGGATCGTGGAAACACAGTAGCGGCGTTTCAAGCACTTCCATTTCATTTACGGGTTCGCCGCCGAATTGGTATCGGGATTTACCGGGGGTCTTGTCTGCCTGGATACGCCGCAGGGCCTCATCCTCTGTAGCGCTCATAACCTGGAGCGGCGGCTCAAAATCGGGATATGCTTTCTTCCACGCCGGGATATCACCCAGGAACAACCATGCATAGATGCCCATGCCGCGCTGTTTACCGAGTTCGATGAAGCGCGCGAAGTTCGTGGAATCTTCATGGTGCACGACCAATTCCGCGAAACCGATTTCCGCCGCCTTGGGTACGACATCCTCGGCCTTGCCCCCACCCCAGCCGGAGAGTACGCGCTGTTCCATAGTCGCCACTTGGACCTTTGCGGGCAGACGAGTTGCCTCCCGCCGGACAATTTTCTGTTCTGGCGAAGGCGTTTCCGGCTGGATTTGCGTAAAAGAGATGTTTTGGAAACACAATGTCAGCAATAGAAAAAGTCCCGGTTTTCTGATTGATCCAATAACAGCCGAACAGCTTCTTTTCATGCCGTGCCTCCGGTAATAATTATTCTTTTGTTTATTATCTACGAATCACTGCTGTATGGTCAAGAGACTTTGCGGCGATAGGCCAGCGGTGCAACACCAAACCGCTTCTTAAATAGGCGGGAAAAATAGTAGTGATCCGGGTATCCAGTCTTGTCCGCCACATCGCCAACCCTGAGATTATGATCGCGTAATAAGTAAGCCGCGTGCCGCATCCGCAGATGGATCAAGGATTCGATCGGAGAGGCGCCGAAATAGCGCTTGAACTCAGCGCTGAAATGCGACACGGAAAGACACGCCTTGCGGGCCAACAGGGACAGCGTCAAAGGTTCCATGAAATGCGTTTCAATGTGCCAGCGAACCTCCAGCAGGCGGGGCGGCACGGAAACCCGGCTTTCCCGGGCCTGCATCAGGCGACGGATTTCACGGAACCAATTATGAATGATGTTGCGGACAATCACCGCGTCAGGCGGCTGGCCGGCAGTCAATTCCAGGTGCAGTGCCATCAGATAGTTCTCCATCACGCCGGCGTTTATATTCGGGATGACGGTGTTGAGCGGTAACTGTTCGCGCGCGAGCAGGTCGCGAATCAACGTCCCGTCGCAATGAGTCCATGAGTGATTCCAGGATTTCGCGGGGTTGCCGTAATAATGACTCACCCCACGCGGCCAGATCATTAAGCTATTCGGGGGATGGAAGGTGGTCCCGCGAGCGGAACGGATGATTGTTTCATTATAGAAAAACATGATCAAAATGTCCCCCGTTCCTGCCGGACGGTCCACAATGCCGGGGGACATAACTTCCCGAATGCCGATGCCGCGAATGCATAGCGCTGCTGTTTGGATGGGCGGACGTTCAAAGAAATAGCGGATGGTCCTGAGCATATCTCAATCCTCCCAAGCCCTGGCCGTCACGGCACCTGCGCAGCCAATTGCGGAATAAAAGCCAATAGAACATGGATCAGGCCCCATGGATGTTTGTTTCAACACTCGCTAATGCAGGTCTTGGCCGGAACGGGGCATAATATAGTGTAAAAGAATCATAATTCTATCCATTGCCGATATTCCATCAATTGTTTATAAATAGGGTGTAAAGAGCATTGTTTATCAACCATTCGATATCAAAAGGAGGGGCGGCATGTCAACCGAATCTTTAGCCTGCGGCCTGGGAACGATCAGCAGATTGTCCAAAACCATCACCCGGTCCATTACAGCGGAAAACGTGTATGGCGAAAAAGGCCGTGGCGGCATGGCGGAGGCGAGCGCTGCGCCCCAGCCCGAAGTTGTGAAAATCGGCCAGCCCTGGGATGGACCAAACCCTTGCGCCCGCGATCTGGGTCGGACCTGGAAGGGCCGCCCTTGCATTACGCTTATCAAAGGATCCACAACCACCTTGATGGACGTGGATGGCCCCGGCATGATCCAGCATATCTGGATTACCTGTGATCCCAAAAGCTTCCGCGACTTGATTATCCGGATGTATTGGGATGGCGAAACGATGCCCAGCGTGGAAAGTCCGCTGGGCGATTTGTTCTGCAATGGCTGGAAGACGCGGGTCAATATCCTTGCCTTGCCGATTAACGTGAATCCCGCCGGCGCGCTCAATAGCTACTTCCCGATGCCGTTCCAGAAGCATGCGCGGATCACCGTGGAAAACAGGGCTCCGGAAAACCAAGGCGGCTTCTTTTATTCCATTACGTATGCCCTCGGGGACGTGGATCCTCAAGACGCCTATTTTCATGCCCGGTTCCGCCGCACCAATCCCTTGCCATACAAGGAGGATTACGTAATTCTGGATGACGTCCGGGGCCGGGGACAATATGTGGGAACGTATATGGCCTGGCAGCAGAACTCCTCGGGCTGGTGGGGGGAAGGCGAAATCAAGATGTTCATTGATGGCGATAAAGAATTCCCGACGATTTGCGGTACCGGCACCGAGGATTATTTCGGCGGTGCGTGGGGTTTCGGCCAGAATTTTTCTGCGCCATTTCTAGGCTATCCATTCGGCGCTTGTGACGGCAAGCCGGGCAATCGGCATGGTCTCTATCGGTTCCATATCATGGATCCGATCCGCTTTGCCCGGGATATCAAGGTTACGATGCAAGCCGTTGGCTGGCGCAGTGAAGGCCGCTATCTGCCCCTGCAGGATGATATTGCTTCGGTGGCGTATTGGTACCAGACCGAACCGCATCGGCCGTTCCCGGCGCTTCCGGATCGTGATAGCCTGGAAGTCATTTGAGCATTGGTCTTCATGACATCAAATCCAGCTCCGCCAGGCATTCGATATGGGCGGTCTGCGGGAACATATCGAAAGGTTGAACACGGACGAGCCGATAACCGGACTGGGCCAGTTGCTTCAAATCCCGGGCCAGGATCGGCGGGACGCAAGACAGGTACAAGAGATGGTGTGGCCGATGGCGTGTGATGGCGCGCAGGACAGGCAACGAACAGCCGGCGCGCGGGGGGTCGAGGATCAGGCAGGTGCGGTCTGCCGGTGAGTCTCGCAGGGCCCGTTCCAAACGTGCCTCGGCCCGACCCTGCAGGAACGTCACGTGATGGGCTTCCTGCCGCGCGGCGTTGGTCTTCGCCGCGGCGACGGCGTCGCCATCAACCTCGATGCCAATACCCTGCTGATTACGGCTGGCCAGCGCCAGCACAAATACGCCGACCCCGCAATAGGCGTCTACCAACGTGGAACAGCCGAAAGTCTCGAACCAAATGCCGGCAGTGGTCAGGATTTGATTGAGGACTTCCGGGTTGACCTGGAAAAACGAGTTCAGCGGATAGTCGTAAGGCCGATCAAGGACCTTTTCGGTTAGCGTGCCAGGCTTTCCATCAGAAGCCGTGCGGCGGCCGTCGCATTCCGTGAACCACCGGGCCTCGCCGGCTTGGTTGCTCCGAATGACAAGGTGCTCGCCGACAAGGCGCTTGCCGACAAGGCGCTTGCCTTCGGTCAGCGTGCGCTGGAGCTGCTCGCGCAGGATAGCATTAATAGGCTCGGTGGCCAGCGGACAGCGCGCAATGGGGATGGGCCGCCTGTCATTCAGCGCCAGGAAAGCCGGTTGGCCAGGACCGTGCAATGTAATCTTGTTGCGATAGCCATAAGGGTGCGGACTCGGGATCATCGGCTCGAGCGGTGGGGCGCGAAACCCGCCGATCCGGGCCAGGATCTCGGCAACCTGCTTTTGCTTCCAGCGAATCTGGGCGGCATAATCCAGGTGCTGATACCGGCATCCGCCGCAGGTGCGGAAGTGCGGGCAGGGCGGTTTGATGCGCTCCAGGGAGAGAGTGAGCACTTCGACGGCGTCTGCCCGCGCGTAGCGTTTGGCTTCCTGAGTCAGATGTGCCCGCACCCGCTCACCGGGCAGTGTAAACGGGACAAAGCACGCGCGCCCGTCCGTGCGCCCAACGCCATCGCCACCGTAAGCCAGGTCAGTGATTTCCAGTTCGATGGATTTTGAAGTTGTCATGGATGAGGACCAGGCAATAAATGGCTCATAAGGCCCAACGCTATGACATCTTCTATTATGCTTGTAAAGTTATATTTTGAGCATGAAAATTACCTTGCCGTGCCGATGATTTTAACATAAAAGCATAACCATTTGAAAGACAGTCAAATGAAATCTCTTGAAACCATTGTGTCGTTTCTTGACCGGGAGCTCGACATCAAAGCGTTTGCGGACGCATCCCATAACGGGCTGCAGGTTGAAAATTCCGGCAAGATTGCCCGCATAAGTGTCGGCGTCGACGCCACCCTCGCATTCTTCGAAGCAGCGGCCCGCCGCAAAGCCCAAATGGTCATTTGCCATCATGGTCTGAGTTGGGGTGATTCGCTGAAGCGCATCAGCGGACTTAACTACCGGCGGCTGAAGTTTCTTCTGGACCATGACATGGCTCTCTATGCCTGTCACCTTCCGCTGGACGCGCATCCGCGCCTCGGCAATAACGCGCAAATTGCCAAGGCCTTGGGCCTGCGGAGGCTGAAGCCCTTTGGTATCTACCACGGGATTCCCATCGGTTTCTGCGGGGCGTTACCGGAAGCGATGCCTTATACCGCCTTTAAAGCACGTGTCCAGCGCGTAATGGGAAACACCGTCGGCACGATGGACTTTGGCAAGCGCAGGGTCCGAACAGTTGCGATTGTTTCGGGCGGCGCCGATGCCGAGCAGATTGACGAAGCCGGGCAAAAGGGCATGGATGTTTATATCAGCGGTGAGCCCAAACTGGCGGCCTATCATCTGGCCCAGGAACACAAAATCAATGCTGTTTTTTCCGGACACTATGCCACTGAAGTGTTCGGCGTCAAGGCGCTGGCGCGCCTGTTATCGGCGCGCTTCGGGTTGCAAGCCGAGTTCATCGATATGGGCATCCGGTTCTGATGACCCCCAGTGATCAACACTTCTTTTCCGGCTCGAGATATGCGGCAAGGTGATCCGCATAGGTGGCCATACCTGCTATATTCGGGTGCACGTTGTCCACAAAAAACCGGGCATCATTAGGCACCAGCACCGGACCCTCCACCACCCGGCAGAAGCCTAATTCCTGGCTGACAGCCTGCACGGCCCGGCGATAGTCGCCCAGACTGATGCCCTTGTCATTGGGACCCTCGTTGCCCACCAGCGGGATAGGCGTGATCAGAATGAAAGCGGCCTTGGGATGTGCCGCCACCTGCCGGGTTAGAAAACCAAGCAAATTGGCCGCATATTGATCAAGCGGGTTACGGGCAAGATCATTAGCCCCGTACGCAACGGTAAGCACATCATAAGGATAGTTAATTTCAGCCTCGCTTAGAGCCTTAGACATGATGGCGCCGCCAATGCCGTAGTTCAGCACATCCAGGTTGAGGTTCAGGGCGCAGCGGGCGGCCACGGCCTGGGTGGGCAGCGGCACGGTCATGCCCTGGGTGATGGAATCGCCGCAGGCCAGCCAGCGCCGGCGCAAGGGAGGCGCCGGTTGGAACGTGGCCTGGTCATCAATTTCAAGAACAACCAGGTCAGTCCGGACCAGGTGCGGCATCCAGAGATCGAACTGAGACTCCTTGCAATCCTGGCGGTCTAAAATCCGCCCTTCCCAGGCCGGGGCTGCCCGGCCGGGACCGAATATCGCGTGCTCGCGGCCATCAATTAGGAGGCCCCCCTGGTAGAAGGGTCGGGCCGCCTGGCCGAACTGCAATCCAAGGCGCAGGGTGGCCGTATTGGAGATGAAGCGCAGTCGGACGCAGGTCGTGCATTCCAGCCGCACACGACTGGCGGGTTGCTGCCGGTAAAAGCTAGACAGCGGCGGCGGCATGCGATGGAACCGGATCGCGCCATTTTCTTCCTCGGCGTTCCAGCAGCCCGACATGCTCGCTTTAATCTGGTCGAGCGTTAATTTCATTAGCCTCCTGGATAGGCACGTGTTCAAAAACGGGCTGTCAAGATGAGCCGTCCGTTTGCTTTTATGAATGCCAAGGGACCGAGATTATATATTTTTTATATTTTCATCGGATTCCTGAGCCGTCTTTTCCGCTTCTTCCATCGCGGCTTTGTCGGCGAGCGAGACGTGGCCTTCGACCCAGCCGCTGTCGAGCGGGTTATTTACGCGTTTTTTAAGATCACGGAAGAGTTGGAACAAGTCGATCACACCACCGATGCCGAACCAGAAGGTTGAGATTAGCGCCATGATTCCCGGAACAATCAGGGTTACGATGAAGAAGTACCAGCCCCACCATTTGATCGGCCACGGCGAAAACAGGTTCCAAATGACGACCGCCACAAACGCAAGTAAAAAGTTATAGACGAAGCTATATATCAAGAAGCTCCATGCGATCACTTTGTCACCGGTGGTGTATTCCGGGGTGATGCCCATTAGCTTGGAAAGCACGGTCCTAAAACTCCACGCAACCGTTTCCTTTTTGTCGCCATCGATGTTGTAGATGCCACGGTGAAGCATCCGGTCGAGATTGAAGGGCTCCTTCATGGTCAGCTTGGAGACCACGCAGTAGAGGACGAGCGAGAGCAGCATTGTAAATAAGTATAATTCATACGAGTTGACCGGGAACTTGACCGGATCCATTTTCCAGACGACATAGGGGTTCAGCGGCCTGGAAACGGTTTCCAGGAAGACGCCGACGCCTTCGACCCAGCCCATCTTGACCAACCAAGGATAGACGCCATCCGCCCAGTTGCGCATGACGAAGATACCGGAGAAGGAAAGCAGCATGCCGGTGATCAGCGAAGTAAACGCGCCCGCGGTGGTGCCGAAACGGCCGTAAAGGC
>VSJD01000228.1 GCA_008636095.1 Kiritimatiellota bacterium
CGAAGATCATCACGGGCCCGCAGCCACCCATCCACATGGTGACCATCAGCGTGACGAAAAGGTTGATGTAATCGAGCTGCGCCATGAAGAATGAACCACAGAAGAAGAATACGCCGATGCCCATTGCGACAATGCGAAGCGCCCAGACATGCTGTTTCAGCGTGAACGGAGTTTTACGCAACGGCATTATCACGTCCTGTGTGATCGTAACTGTCGCGCTATAAATACGGGTGTCGTCGGTCGAGATCATCGCGAGGACCATCAGCAGGCAAAAGAGCCCCGTGAGTACCGGCGGCAGCATCTCGCGTATCGACATCGCCATCATCATCTGGTTGTAGAGCGTCCGGAACTGTTGGAACTTCGCATTGCCGGCCGTCTCGCCCTTGTAATCCTTGAGCGCCTGATGGGCGGTTTTGAGCGTGGGGGTGTCGAGATTGTTATCTTGCGAAAGCGGCGCGTCGAGGCTGATATGGTGGATCTGCGCGGGCACCGCGGCAAGCCGCTTGTCAAATTGTGCGCGCTCGACGGCATCGGGCAGCAGCTCTTCCGAGATGCGGGCGGAAATATTGTCGCGAACGACCTTGGCATTAGGCGCCCAGTCGCGGTGGTTCATCAGGGTGATGATCGCGACTGCAATCAGCACGTAGAAGATCGCGGAAATTGATTGTCGCCAGGTGCCAAGCAGACCCGCCATCTTCTGCTCGTGCGGGCTTTTAGCGGCACCGGAGGTTCCCGCGCCGATCCAGCTGGCGCGGTGGAAGATGACGGCGAACACCGTAATAACCACCATTAACAGATTGAAGTCGCGGAGGTTGGCAATGTCGTAGGGATTCAGGAAGCTTTCACCCTGGACCCGGTCTATCATTACCGGGACGATCTGGTCGGTCCAGCTGAATTTACAGAGGATGAAGACGACAAAGGTTACGATCAGCGGGAAGCAGAACATGCCCTGAATAGCGTCGGTAATGACCAGCGCCAGGGTACCGCCCATGCAGATCAGGCTGATCGCCATGGTCAGGCAGATTATGACGACCAGCATAAAGGTCGGCACGCCGACGCCGAAAATATCGACTGAGATCGGCAGACCGAGATAATAGATGAAGAAGCGCGCCGCGATTGCGGGCATGATCATATTGGCGAGCATCTCGGAGATCGAGCGGAGCGTCGCCGCGAAGATCCGGAACTTGCGACTGTAGCGCATTTCGAGGAACTGGCCGAGCGACATTGCCTTGGTCTCACGGAAACGGTAAATGCAGAAACCGAGCAACCCCATAATAATGCCCAGCGGCCCTGTAATGTGCTGCCAGAATGCCAGGGCAAAGCCGGTTTTGTAATGCACTTCAACAAAGGCGACCAGGCCGATAATGGCGAGCGCGTTGGCGACGTCGCCGACGCTGATGACATAGCGACCGCAGATCCGTCCCGCAGCCAAAAAGTCAGCAACTCCACGGGCGTACCTCCGCGAATAAAGCCCCATGAACATGACGAACGCGGTGGGAACCACGACAATCAGCCAATCGATCCAGCCCATTTTGTTAAAACTCCTTCTTCGATTATTGGCAACTGCCCAGGCAGCGCCATGGTAGGGCTACCTACATTATTAGACTAATGGGGTTGCAGCGAGCATTGTCCGATGCTTGTGCCCCGCAACAGGCATTTGCTACGCTCCTGCCATTGCCGCCACCTACCCTCGGTGTCGGCAAACGAACCCCGGTGCCCGGGGGTTCTCATCCCCCGGCAAAATATACCATAGCGGCCTCGCGTAGGAGGGCGGAGAGGGGGGGATTCGAACCCCCGGTACCAGTTTACCCGGTACGGCGGTTTAGCAAACCGCTGCTTTCGGCCACTCAGCCACCTCTCCATAACAAATGCAGAATGAAGAATGAAAAATGCAGAAACGCAATCGCACCCGCCTTCGGCGGCCACTTCCGTCTACGTTCCGATACCCGCCTAAGCGGCGTGATCGGTACTACGCCGGACAGGCAGCCACCTCGCCCCAAACAAATGCAGAATGTAGAATGTAGAATGCATAAACTCAATCACTAAATCACGCAACTAAAACTATACAATGCAACGCACTTGATAATTAGAGCGGGTAGTTCGTGCTTGTCCCGCCTCGGCTACCATTGTATGATTGGAACACGCTGAATAAAATGTTATTCGTTGGGTCGTTGGCTGAAAGGAGCGTTAAATATGAATGCTTTACTGAATAGAATTTCCGTTGATCCGAATGTGTGCTTTGGGAAACCATGCATCAAGGGCACGCGCATTTGGGTGTCATTATTGCTTGATTGGCTGGCCCAGGGCACAACGCCAGAGGAGATGTTGCGCGAGTATCCGCAGTTGACGATGGCGGACATCCACGCGGCGTTGGCGTATGGCGCTGAAATGAGCCGGGATCGCTTCGTGGATATGCCGATGGAGGCCATATCTTGAAATTCAAATTGGACGAGAACTTCGGGCGGCGAACTCTTGAATTATTCCATTTGGCGGGGCATGACGCAAAGACCGTACTCGATGAAAGCTTGGGTGGTGCGTCGGATTACAAGCTGTTTGAGATTGCCTGTGCGGAGTCACGTTGTCTGATTACACTGGACATGGATTTCAGCGACCCGTTGCGTTTCCATCCGGCCGCGAGTGCGGGCATTGTCGTCATACGCTTGCCGATCAATCCCAGCCTTGCGCTCTTAACCGGGATGATACGGCAGTTTCTCCGCGCCTTGGAAGCGCAGTCACCCGACCGCACTCTTTGGGTTGTCGAACCGGGGCGGATTCGAGTACATCAACAAGAAGCGGATTTGACGTGACTCGCCTGATCTTGCCAAAGTCCGGAGCGCTCCCCGCTTCGCCAAAGAGCTACGCAGGGCGAGTTGCCGAGGCAAGGACTGTCCAACTTGTACGCCGACAGGCGGAAAACCATGTCAATTCGTCGCGGCAAATCAGGGCAAATATACCAGTTAATCAATTTTAGGGATACAGAGTGAGTCAGCGTCACAACCGTAACGTTCGGGATACAGAGGAAGAAGGAATATCGGATGACGGTGCTATCTTTGATGACTTCCCGTCTCATCCCTTACAGGAACCATCACTAATGAAGGCATTTCTGTTGTTCCTTGGCGTCGGGATCGCGCTGACGTGGGCTGGTGCCGCGACGAATGCGCCGGTCGATAAATTCTGGCCGTGGGGGAAATCCCGCGATTGGCCTGCTGAATTAAAGGTGAGCCTCGTTAGTGACCGCACAAACTACTTTCTTGGCGAGACAATTCTCTTACACTACCGGATTGAGAACGTGGGGAGCAGCAACGTCATCGAAATTTCCGTGGGCGGGGATTACCGCGGCAGCACGCGCGCGGACCGATTTAACGTCACCGCGGTTTCTGCGGGTGGAAACCCCGTCGCAGATCCGACGCCCCTGATGCACAATTTCGGTGGCGGGATGTTGCCGAGCGGGGGTGTTAAACCTGGCGGCGATTGGTTTGAGGAGGTTTACGTAAACGAATACTGTCATTTCGATGTACCGGGTACTTACACAATCCGCGCCTTCCACGATCTTGGCTTTGGCCCACAACAAACAAATGATCCGCGCCGCGTCACCTTAAGACTTGAACTCCGGGCGCCCACCGAGGATCAAGCGCGCACGATCCTGGCAGACGCCGAAAACGCAAAGCCTTACTCCGGCGTCACCTGGGGTCATAAAGGCGAGGCGAGGCTTGACTACCACTGTATTCGCTGGCCGACTTTTTTGCGACCGTTGCAGGAGCGCGCGCAGAGAGGGAGCGAACCGGCGCTTGAAGGTATCGCGAGCATCCGCACGCTCGACGCGAGCCGGGCTTTGGTGAGCTTGCTGGAACACACAAATGCGGCGTTCGCTGCGAAGGCGGCGCAGTTAATTGAAGTGCGCCTGCCGCACCCGGAGAGCGAGTTCAAAGGACCTTGGGGCGACCAGCGCCGTCAATTCATCATAGAGAACGCGTGGGATGATTCACTTTCACCGCCCGTTCGAGATTACTGTGTGCGTCTTCTGGACGGAACCCATTACGGCGACCTCCTGAAGGCGAGTTCGCTTCTTCATTTGATCGGAACGGAACGGGAGCTTCCGTCGCTGCAACGGGCGTTGGAAGTTGCCGTTGCCCAAACGAATGCGGAATATCTCGCGGACATACATTTTCCAGCGCCTATCCGGGCCACCGATGCACTCCTCGGCGCGGCACTGGCCATTAATCCAAAGTTAGATGTTGTCCCAACCGGGAATCTTTCGCCGGGGCAGTTACTCCTGTTTATTGCCCGGCATGGCGGCGGAGAAACTGTTCTGACGAAAGAGGATGAAGCTGTCTTCACCCAGGCACTGCAGCATCCTTTGCCCTGCGTGCGGATGAAAACCCTCGAGCAGTTGCCCAAGAACATTCCTGCGTCGCTGGCTGATTGGGTGACCAGTCTCATGCTCGACCCGAACGTGGGTGTGAGTAATTACGCCTTTGAAGCGGCGCGTCGCATGCAGGAGCCGAAGCATCGGACGATTGCCTTATCAGTCTTGAAGACGGCGGAGGACGAGTGGCTGATGCGCGCGGCAAACGACATCGCACTGAAATACAATGCGCGGTATGAATGCGCCTCGATTTGGGCATCCCGTCTTGTTGCGCCTAAACACATAAACGACTACCTGCCGCACCAAGTCATCCAACAACTTTTCGACATCGTCGTCGGTAAGAAGACGGGCGGAGACTTGAAAATCCCCGGAGACTCCGAAGCCGCGCGGGCGTTGAGTGCGCGCTGGCAGCAATTCCTGGATGCAAATCAGCGGAAGATTTCCGAGGGACAATGGTTCAAGATCGAAGAATTACCAGACGATCTAGGCATTCACAGGTCAAACGGCAGCAGCGTGACCGTTGGACGATAGAGCCATTCAAAAGGCTTGCCGTGCATGGTAGCCTCGCACGCTCGGCACCATGACGCCGGATATTAGCATTCCCAACTTGCAACCCTGAGTTGTAACCCGGTGACGAAAAATGAGCGTATTCGGGATTACTCAGGATGAAGACTCATCTTGCGTAAAGCGCTGAATAGCATGCCGTTGATTACTGGGGATGACTCCAGAGGAAACAGGCTAAAATGGCCGGTTCGAATTAGCAAACCGCTGCTTTCGGCCACTCAGCCACCTCTCCGAAACAAATGTAGAATGAAGAATGCAAAATGCAGAAACGCAATCGCACCCGCCTTCAGCGGCCACGTCCGGCTTCGCCCTGCGGGCTACGCCGGACAGGCACCCACCTCTCGATACAATGTCGGCTATTTTAAGATCACGTCCCTGGGACGTTTTTGGGACGTCGTTTGCAACGATGCATCAATTCACAGCTGCGTTATACGCCAACACGGCGGCTTGTTTCAAGGAGAATTTAATCACAGCGTATTTCTGTGACGGGGTTCCGGCCGGAACATCTTGCCACACGGGTGTGACTTCATATTGTAGATCGGCACCGGCCAGGCGATCTTGAAACCACTGGGGTCAGGGCGGATGGTTGCCCGCTTGTCCTGCGCAGGGATCAGCCAATCCAAATGAGGCGAGTTCGCGGGCCGTCGAACTCGCAGAAATAGATTGCCTGCCAGGTCCCGAGTTGCAGCCGGCTGTTTTCCACAAGCACCTGGACTGATGAGCCCATCAGCCCGGCCTTGATATGTGCCGCCGAATTACCCTCGTTATGTTGGTAATGGCCGTTCCAAGGGATAATCTTTTCCAATCCTGCTTTAATGTCGGTCACGACATCCGGATCGGCATTTTCATTGATTGTGACCCCGGCGGTTGTATGTGGCACAAAAACGGTGACGGCGCCCGCTTTCACACCGAGTTCCACTACGGCCGCCTGGACTCGGACGGTGATGTTAACAAACGCGGTCCTTTCCTGCGTATGAATCTCAATCGTTTTCACGTTTTGAAATGTAGCAGGGAGCTTCCAGAACTACTAGTGAAAAGGTCACAACGCTCCTGTCGGAAACCGTATTTTCAGACGGGGAACTAATCACTCACCGCGACTTGAGGAAGCCATGTTGATTTACCGAAAAGGACAAGGAAATTGCTTACGTTCAACTCCCATGTTCGCCCAGTTTGCGTTGTCATCGTATCTAGAATTTGTCTAACGGTTAAATTCTTTACATCAATATTAACCGGACTATTGTCATTCCCCGGCCTATCCATAATACCATAGCCCGGTTTTTCTCCTGTCTGCTTAATAAGAAGGCATATCGCATCAGGAAATTCCATGTCCTCGACATGAAAAGAAGAAACAATTCTATTTAAAAAATAGTTACTAGCCCCTTGTCTTTCTTTTGGAATAATGTTTATAACACCTTGCCACTCCTCCCAATACCATGTGTTGTCAGATAATTCCGCAAACTTGTCCAATACTTCCCTTGGTGTTGCATTATTTACAGCAACGGACAACTTTCGCAACAGGCCGTTTTTCGCCCACCATTGCGGGTGATTCTCCGGCATAGATTCAAAACAACACAGAAGATGAGCCTCTTCTGCGAGTTTCCTAACAGCTTCCCTGATTAACAAGTCCTTGATTTCAAAAGAAGATATCTTTATCTCCATCAAATTAGAATGTGCAGGAATCTCGCCATTGCCAAGGGGCTTGGACATTGGTTTCCATTTCTTAACGATGAAACCTGCGACACGTGCGATTGTTTGGTCCTTGTCATGAACAAGCTCACGGATTATCTCCTTCTCTTTGTCGGTAAAGTTTCCGGAGTATCCAAAATTTAATTGGTGGATTGCGTTATAGCGAGCGATAGGGTCCCTGCTTCTCTTGATCATATCGAGCAGGAGTCTCTTGCCATCCGATTCTCCTAAGTCGAGAAGCGCGATTCGGGCTGATACGGCCACGCGATCGTCCTTAACATCAATGTATTTGCGGATGGTTGGAACAAGCGACGGGTCTTTCAGAAACGCCAAATCCCTGATGATCTCAGACTTATTCTGGAACGAATCATCGGCTAGCCATGAGAGAAGTATTGCTTTCACACTGGGGTCGCCAAGGCAACGTAACGTAGAGAGCAGATCGAGTCTATCGGTTTCATTCGTGGTCTGTGACAATCTCTGCTGAAAGTACGGGAGGGCTTCCTTGATTCCCGCATGGAGAATTTCGCGGACGATGAGTGAATGAGAGTAGGCATTCGTGAAGACCAGATTTTGCAGCAAGAATGCCTTTCGATCCGGTGGTGCCAGAGTTTCGTATGTCCTTACGGTCGCAATCCCTGCCTCGATCTCCGCAAGGTTCCTATCATCCACCTTGAACACGCGCAGGCCCGATATGGCCTCGCCGAGTCCCTCTTCAGCGGGATGTGGACGTTTTGTTCTGTCATCCCTGGTCTGAAGAAAAACCAGATACATCTCTCCCTTTTGAATGTGCAGCGCCGCTGTGGAACGAAAGTGCGGATCGATGAACTCGATCCTCCCGTCCAGCTTTGCTCCTTTGTATGTCCGTTGAATGTCCATCACATAGGTTCCGCGTGCTCTTTCAAAGGCTTCACCCGAAGTGAGTACTGTCACTGTCGCTATCGAAGTTGTAATTATCTGAGGGCGGCCCAGAACGATGATACTGGCGTTGCCCCAGGCATCCGCCAGGTCGCCGTAGTATCCGGACGCAAAGCATCTGGCAGACATGATAAGCAGAAACAATAGAACGCGTGCCGAATTCATCGTCTTTTGCATGATGTTCTATTGTCCAACGTCAGTCCTCATGCGCGGCGCGGGTAGCGACGTCGCATGCAGGACTTGGTTGGGCCTCTCCAAAATACTTCTTGGCTTTTTCGGTAACGTCTCTGATGAAGTCGGTCTTGGCCTCTGTGTAGGACACGCGATCACCACGGTGTGCGTCGGAGAGTTTCTCTTTGAGATCGCCATACTCCCGGGCAACCTTCTCTTTAAGAGTTTCCATTCGTTCTCTCATGCGGCCCGATCAGAGTAGAACCTTGGTGCGGGCGGTTTTAGGTGGAGGGTTTCCGACACGCCTCTGACGCAGAGTCCTGACTCCACTCACGGAATACTCTTCTGTTGCTTCTCCTGCTTCTGCTGGGCCTTGTGATCTTGTTTGCTTACCATCTGTTTCTGAATCTTGTTCTTATTCTTTTTTCCGCCTTTGTCTCCCATTGTGTGAGTCCTTCCAGTTTTTTATTTATCGGTTTACCAGATGTCATTCCGTTGCCTCGGGACAATACATTTGTGGATAAAGCCTATACCCGCCCCGGCAGAAGGTCAACGCGGAAAATGACAGAAGGTGTTGCTCAGAATGCCCCAGGATCGGTCCGGGAGGGCGGGAGCTACAGGGTGTGTACTAGAATTCCGTCCAAAACACGGGCATTTTATGGGACGTTTTTGGGACGTCAAATCATGCCCCTATATGTATCCAGGTGCCCCTATACGCCCTCATGGCGTAAATCGGCCGACATGCATGCCAAGCCGGTATCTATTGATTAGCATTGATATTACAGGGTGAAAACGAGGTGAGGCAAAAATAGCTCGGGGGGCTTAGCAAACCGCTGCTTTCGGCCACTCAGCCACCTCTCCATACCAAAAAATTGCATCATACATCATCACGTAAGCCCAACGGGTTGCTCGCTCTAAAGGCGACGCGGGGAGTCGCCTTTAGTGGCCATGGCTCCCCATGGCCCCGAAAACCGCTACTTTCGGCCACTTCCGGCTTCGTCCCGATACCCGCTCGAGCGGTGTGATCGGGACTACGCCGGACACAGCACCCACCTCTCCCCAAACAAATGCAGAATGTAGAATGCAGAAGGCAGAAACTCAATCACTAAAATCATAATCATATATGACAGCGATGCGGGCGGGCAGGTTGGCGCGGGGTGCTTCACTTTCAAAAAAGGTGCTAGTTTAATGCATTTAAGCGAAATGATCATATTGAACCCCTTGCTGTCATGTTGCATCTGTTGTGACGGCCGTCACGACAGATGATAGGCTTTATATGGGAAGGTCTTCGCATTATAGATCTGCATGTCTGTTCCAGGATATGTACCCGTCCCTGCAGACGGTCAAACCGGGAATCACGGATGCGTTCATTCATCAAGAAGTGTATTGTATTTTTTGATTGAACCAGCCATGCTTCCGGAATAACTTCGATTGCTTTCTTTATGGTCAAGGCAGTCTAAAAAAGACTATCTTTCTCATGCAAAAAACCGTGATAAAAATATATCCTATTCAGTCAAATTAATGTGCGAGGTAACACAATGGTTGAGAACAATGGCCTGACCTGTACCTTATCCCGTTATCTGCTCCATCGCCTGCAGGAGGCTGGTATTAGGCATCTCTTCGGGGTGCCCGGCGATTATGTCCTGGATTTTCTCGACGAGGTGATTGCCAGTCCGATCCAGTGGGTTGGTACCTGCAATGAATTGAATGCCGGCTACGCAGCCGACGGTTACGCCCGCCTGAATGGTGCCGGCGCCGCAGTGGTAACGTACTGCGTTGGCGGCTTAAGCATCTTGAACGCTGTAGCCGGGGCCTATGCCGAACGGGTACCCCTCATCGTCATCAGCGGTGCCCCACCTGCCCGGCGTAGAGAGGCGGGAGCGCTGGTTCATCATCTGGTTTCCGACTACTACCTGCAGCTGGATATATTCAAAAAGGTGACGATTGATGCTGCGATTCTTACCAATCCGGAAACCGCCCCCGATGAGATCGATCGGGTCATCCGCAACGGGATTCTCCATAAACTGCCGGTTTACTTGGAGCTTCCCGCAGATATGGCGCATACCCCCTGCCGTCAGCCTTCCCCACTTGCCCATACCGTAACGCTGCACACAGACGAGGAGAACTTAAAGCATTGTCTCCAGGAGGCAGTAGAGTTGCTCAACAAGGCAGGCAGTCCTATTGTGCTGGCGGGCGTTGAGTTGCTGCGCTTTGGCCTGGGAAGCAGTCTCCTCCAACTTGTGGAAGGTCTTGAGCTTCCCTTTGCCACCATGCTCAGCAGCAAATCCGTGCTCCCGG
>VSJD01000224.1 GCA_008636095.1 Kiritimatiellota bacterium
AACTTCATCCCCAGTTCATCGGCATCTACCAAGGGGGGTGGAGTCGTGAAACAGTTCGCCAGCAGGTTGAATCCTCCGACTGCCTGCTGTCGCTGGGCGCTTGGATGACGGACATGGATACCGGCATGTTCAGTGGCAAACTGGATAATCGGCGCATGATCGTTGCCGGTAACGGTCAGGTACACATTGCCGACCACGATTACCGGGAAGTGCAACTAGGCGACTTCATCCGCGGGCTGATGACTGGGGTTCGGCCCCGTTCGTACCTGACCTCGCATCCGGTTGAAGCATACCACGCCAAGGTGCCATTTATCCCGGAGGAGTCACGGAAGCTGACCGCCCTTCGCCTGTACGAACGGCTGAACACGTTTCTCGATGACCGGATGATCCTGCTTGCCGAACCGGGTGATGCCTTTTGCGCAGCCCCTGATTTCCATATTGAAGAAGCCGAGAACTTCATCGTCCAGGCCTTTTATACATCCATCGGCTACTGCACCCCGGCGGCGCTAGGGGTGGCGTTTGCTCGGCCAGGCAAGCGACCGGTGGTACTGACCGGTGACGGCGCCTTCCAGATGACTGCCCAGGAGTTGTCCACCCTGATCAGGCAGAGGTGCCCAGCCATCATACTGCTTATTAATAATGACGGGTACCTGATTGAACGGATGTTGCACGAGGATGGGCCGTACAATGACATCCCGATATGGAACTATGCGGACCTGCCCTCGGCCTTAGGCGGTGGTGCGCATGCCGTCGGCATCCGGGTGACCACAGAGGGAGAGCTGGAACATGCCCTGACATCTGCGGCCACTGAGCAGGACCGGCTCTTTTTGATAGAACTCTGTCTGCTCGACCGTGACTGTTCAGTAGGATTGAAACGGCTGGGTGATTCATTCAGGAAAAAGTGATAAATCTAAAATGCGTTCCAGGGGAATGGCCTTTAGTCATTATTCATAGCAGTGTGAATTTTGTTTGAAAAATACGTCGGTGATTCCCCCGTCGCTTCGCAAGTGGCCGCTTGCTCCTTTCGGAGCGACGCGGCGGCTCATCTTCATGTTTTAATGGAACGATCCGATTGTGCCTTTTTGCCTTGATAACACGCGCCGTTGGCGTAGTCTTTCCCCATGAACTTGACCGGGAAAAACCTATGAACCAACGATATTCCTGGCTCGTTATGGTGGTCCTCGCAGGCCTGTGCAGTTGCGGTAAAAAAGCGACAGTACCGGTGCCGCCTGTCCCGGTCACGACAGCCCAGGCTGTCACCAAGACCATGTCTTTGGCTGTGGAAGCGATGGGATCGGTCGAGGCCTATAACTCCCTGGAGATCATCCCGCGGGTGTCGGGGCAGATTCTGAAACTTCATTTCCGGGACGGGGACGAAGTCCAGAAGGACGCGCTTCTGGTGACCATCGATCCGGCCCCCTTCACGGAGGCGCTGCGCGAGGTGGAGGCGCGGCTGGCCAGCGATGCGGCAACACTGGTTTTCAAGACCAGCGAGGCTGAACGGAAAAGCCGGCTTATTGAAAATGACGGCATCTCGCGTTCGGAATTCGAAAAGGCCCGCGCGGAAGCTGACGCCCAGAAAAACATCGTGCAGGCCGATCGTGCGGTTGTCGAGCAAGCCTGCTTGAACGTCGGATATTGTTCGATGCGCAGCCCGATTCCGGGCCGTGCCGGGGCGTATGTGGTCAACCAGGGCGGCGTGGTCGAGGCCAACAAGACGACCTTGCTGGTGGTCAACCAGGTCAAACCGATTTACGTGACTTTTTCGGTCCCCGAAAAGTGCCTGCCTGGAATCCGGGCTGCCCAGGAAAAAGCCGTTTTAACCGTGGAAGCACGCGTGCCGGGCGCCGATGCTCAATCCCGCCAGGGCCGGCTGACTTTTATTGATAACACCGTGGACCCGGCCACAGGCATGATTCGGTTGAAGGGGACGTTTGCCAACACAGACGCCTTTCTCTGGCCGGGCCTGTATGTCCAGGTCTCGCTCATGATCGGGGAAGAGCCGGGGGCCGTGGTGGTTCCGGCCAGTGCGGTTGCGAAGGGACCGAAAGGCGATCAGGTGTTCGTGGTCAAGGCTGGCGGGACCGCGGAGCTGCGTGCGGTGCAGGTGCGCCGCATGGCCGGGGATGAAGTGGTTCTGGATGGCGGCGTGTCGTCCGGAGAAACCGTGGTTACCGACGGACTGAACAAGTTGAAAGATGGAGCGGCAATTGTTATCGCTAATACACCGGCTTCCGCCGCGACGAACGCGGCATCCGGGACCCGGTGAAGCAACCCGCTCCGTCCCGACCTCCCGGAGAGTCGGGGCTACGCAGGTCGAGTCTTTGCGGAACCCTGCGAAGCTATGAACGCCATTCCTTCCTGTGGTAACCTGCCCGCCTGCCCGCAATGCTACGCATAGCGTTGTAGGCGGGCTGGCAGGCAAAGCTACGCATAGCGTTGCAGGCGGGGCCACAAGGCTTCTTGGCGAAGAAGGGTGAAATGTCATGAACCTTTCGGAACGATGGATCCGGCGCCCGGTCATGACCATCATGGTCATGTCAGGTCTTTTTATCTTTGGGTTTCTCAGCTACCGCAACCTATCGATCAACAACCTGCCCGACGTCGATTTCCCGACCATCAGCGTCACCGCGTTCCTTCCGGGGGCGAGTCCGGAAACCATGGCCGCGACGGTGGCGACCCCGCTTGAGAAACAGTTTTCGTCGATCGCCGGCATTGACTCGATGACCTCCTCGAGCGTGCTGGGGGCCACGACCATTAACATCCAATTTTCCCTGGATCGCCAGATCGATGCCGCGGCCGTCGATGTAAACTCGGCGATTGCGGCCGCCATGGGCGTGCTCCCCAAGGATATGCCCAACCCGCCCACGTTCAAGAAGGTGAATCCGGCCGACATGCCCATCATGTTCATCGCCCTGACCTCCGATTCCATGCCGCTATCGGCGTTGAACGACGTTGGTGAAACGATCCTGATACCGAACCTGGCGACCATCAACGGCATTGCCGAGATCGACATCATACCACTCCAAAAATACGCCGTGCGGGTTCAGGTTAATCCCTATTCCCTGGCCAATAAAAAAATCGGCATCAACGAAGTCTCCGCCGCCCTTGCGACGGGGAACGTCAATCTGCCGGGAGGCAAGATTGACAATGAGGTGGTCGCCTACACCATCGAATCCAACGGACAATTGCCCGATGCCAAGTCCTTCGAATCGCTGGTGGTGACGTACCAGAACGGCTATCCGCTGCGGATTCGGGACATCGGCCGGGCCGTGGATGGCATCGAGAATGATCGCACTTGCGCCTGGTTCCTCGACCGCGGGAAGACCAAGGGGACAATCATTCTGCGGGTGCGCAAGCAGCCGGGCGCCAACACTGTGGACCTGGCCACTGTAATCAAGACCCGTCTTCCGCGCCTGAGAGCAATGCTGCCCGGGGCGATGTCGCTCCACATGTTCTACGACCAATCGGAGTTCATCCGTGAATCGATCAGGGACGTGCAGATCACAATGGTTCTGACGATCATTCTGGTCATCGCCGTCATCTTCCTTTTCCTTTGCTCGATGAGGACCACGATCATTCCCAGCCTGGTGATTCCCCTGTCGCTGATTGCCACCTTCATTGTGATGCACCTCCTCGGTTTCACCCTGAACACCCTCTCCTTGATGGCCATTACCCTCTCGATCGGCTTTTTGGTCGATGATGCCATTGTGGTTCTTGAAAACATCATTCGCCGGATTGAATCCGGTGAAAGCGCCTTGGAAGCGTCGATCAAAGGATCCCGTGAGATCGGCACCACCGTGGTTTCGATGACCATTTCGCTGGCGGTGGTGTTCATTCCGCTCATGTTCCTGGGTGGACTGCTGGGCCGGTTATTCCGGGAATTTGCCGTCTGCATTGTCGCGGCGATCCTGTTTTCGGGAATGATCGCCCTGACCCTGACACCCATGCTTTGCAGCCGTTTATTGGGCCGCTTCTCCAAGACCAACCCGGGGCGGCTCCAGATACTGTCTGAACGCGTGTTTAACGCCTGGCAGGCGGCTTACGGTCGTAGCCTGGGCTGGGTGCTGCGCCACCGGCTTATGACCCTTTTTATGACTCTGCTGATCACCCTGGCCATGGTGCGTCTCTTTATGGTTGTCCCCAAAGGATTCATTCCCACCCAGGATCAGAATTTTTTCCGGATTTTTACGATCTTGCATGACCGGGCGTCTTTCGCCGATATGGTGCGGCACCAGGAAGCCCTCAACGCGGAGTTGTTGAAAAATCACAATTGCCGGGAGGCGCAGGTGGCCTCGATCGCCGGTTTTTCGGGTGACAACAACGGCCTGGCGTTTGTGAGCCTGAAACCTCGCGCCGACCGGACAAAATCGGTCGATGAAATTATCAAAGACCTCCGTCCAAAGCTTAACCGGATTCCTGGTCTGATCGTGTCCCTGGTCAATCCTCCCTTGGTTGCCATTGGTTCGCGGCTTTCAAGCGCCCAGTGGCAGTTCACGCTGCAGAGCAGCGACCTGGCCAGCCTTTATCATTATGGGGCCATCATGGAGGAGAAGATACGCAGCATCCCGGCCCTGGTGGACGTCAAATCCGACCTGCAGCCCCGCAAGCCGAAGCTCGAGATCACGGTGGACCGTGACAAGGCCTCCGCCCTGGGGTTGACTTTGAAGCAGATCCAGGAGGCGTTTTACTCCGCCTATGGTTCGCGCCAGATCTCCACCATCTATACCGCGTCCACGTTCTATTATGTGATCCTGGAGTTGATGCCCGAATTCCGTCAGACCCCTTCGTCATTAAAGGCGTTGTATATCAAGTCCGATCGCGGGCAACTGGTTCCCTTAACTACCGTTGCCTCGATTCGCGAAACGGTGTCCCCCCTCACCATCAATCACTCGGGGCAGGTTCCTTCAGCCACGATTTCGTTCAACCTCAAGCCCGGCCACTCGATTGGCACGGCCATTGATGAGATCAACCGGTTCGGCCGCACCACCCTGCCGGAATCGGTATATACCGCCTTCCAGGGATCCGCGCAGGCCTTTCAGTCATCATTAGTCGGCATGGGAGTCATGTTGCTGGTGACTGTCCTGGTGATTTACATGGTCTTGGGGATTCTCTACGAAAGTTTCATCCATCCCCTGATTATCATAGCCTCGCTGCCCCTGGCCGGGTTCGGCGCCCTGGCGGCCTTGACCATGTTTTGCATGGAACTCAACATGTATGGCTTCGTCGGCATCATCATGCTGGTCGGGATTGTCCAGAAGAACGGCATCATGATGATTGATTTTGCCCTGGAGGCCGAGAAGACCGAGGGGCTCGATTCGATGGCGTCCATTTACCATGCTTGTTTGACCCGGTTCCGTCCGATCATGATGACCACCCTGACGACCCTGTTCGGCTGTCTCCCGATTGCCCTTGGGTTAGGGGCGGGCGGCGAAGCACGGCAACCCCTCGGGGTCGCCGTGGTGGGCGGGCTCTTCTTTTCCCAGGCGTTAACCCTCTACGTTACCCCGGTCGTTTATTCGTATCTTGACCGGTTCAACCGGCGGTTCCAGAACGGCCCGGCACGGACAATAGGCGGTGCATGAACATGAACCTCTTTAACAATGCGTTTCCGTTCTTCAGGCTGTTCCACAAACAGGCTGGCACACTGGGTGACGCGGTCAAAAAACTGGATGGCCTTTTCCACGATTTCAAGGCTGTCCCCGATCAATGCAAGCACATCGACGCCCTGGTAGCGGCGGGCGACACGACCTGCCGTGAGATCGAGCGCGAGCTCTCCCTGACTTTCATTGAGTCCCTCGATCGTGAGGATATCCGCGATCTGAACCGCGCCTTCGAACTGACATTCCAGGCGGTTCGCGCCGTGTCCAGACGTATCGGTCTCTACGGATTCCACAACATTGAGAAAGGGGCGGGCGAACTGGCCTTTTGTCTGGCCGAGATGGCCGCCGAGATCGGGCCCTTGCTCGAAATCGTGGTGCGGAAAGGGAACGGCGCCGCCAACCGCGAACGGCTACGAAAACTCAAGGAGGAAGCCGGCATGTTCCTTCTGGTCGGGCTTGGTGAGGTTTACGAATCGGCCGGCGGCAGTGTAGACCACCTGCTCGAAGCCATAAAATGGAGCCAGATTTACGACCGCCTCGAAGATGCCGTGTCCTGCCTGGAGCACACCGCTAACGTGATCGAAAGGATGATCCTGAAAAAGGTGTGATCCGCCGACCGGTTATGCATACATAACCAAGAGAATATACATCTTCGATAAGGGAAGGGATCATCCTCCGCCCAGGACCTTGTATAGCGTTACCAGGTTGGCAAGCCGGGCAAGGCGGATAGCGATCAGACCCTGCTGTGCACCGTAGAGCGCGCGTTGCGAGTCTAGAACCAACAGGTAACTGTCATTTCCATTGCGGTACCGTGCGTCGGAAAGGTTATAAGCAGCGGTGGTGGCGTCCACAAGCGATTCCTGCGCCTCCATCTGGTCCAGCAGGGTTCCCCGTTGGGCGAGTGCATCGGCCACCTCCTTGAAGGCCGTCTGTATCGCCTTCTCGTACTGTGCCAGGCAGATATCGCGCTCAGCCTTGGCCGCATCCAGATTGGCCATGTTTCTGCCAGTGTCAAAGATCGGCAATGTGATTTGTGGCGCAAAGCTCCAAACAGCCGAATTGCCTTTGAAGAGTCCGGACAACTGGTCGCTGATTGTGCCTAAGCTGGTGCTCAAGGTGATCGAAGGGAAAAACGCAGCCCGCGCCGCGCCGATGTTGGCGTTGGCGGCCTTGAGCTGATTCTCGGTTTGGAGAATATCGGGACGGCGCTGCAAGACCTCCGACGGTAACCTGGCGGTGATATCCTTCAGCGCCGTCAGCTCACGGGGCAGGAGGTCTTCCGGCACCGGCGTCCCGGCAAGAAGGTTAAGCGCGTTCTCATCCAGTGCCGTCAGGCCGGTGTACTTTGCGATATCCACGCGCGCCGAATCCACGCGGGTCTGTGCCTGACGCAGGTCCAGCTCGGATGCATCGCCAATTTCAAAACGCCGCAGGATCAGCTCATAAGTTGACTCCTGGCTGTCAAGGGTATCCTGGGCAAGCCGCAATCGTTCGCGGTCGGCGGCAAGGTTCAGGTAAGCGCCGGCAATTTCTGCCGTCAGGGATATCTGCATACTGCGCCGGGCCTGCTCCGTAGCAAGGTACTGCTCCAACGCGCGCGCCTTGAGACTGCGGATGCGCCCGAAAAAGTCCAGTTCATAGGAGCTGAATCCGACGTTCACACTATAATACTTGACCTGTACCGATTCCTCGAAGCTCGCGACGCTGGCGAATATTTGTTGTTTGGTGCCATAACCCACGGCATTCACTGTCGGCAGGAGATCGGCGCGCTGAATGCGATACGCAGCCCTGGTCTTTTCGATTGTCAGGACCGCCACGCGCAGGTCACGGTTGTTGGCCAGCGCCAGCTCAATCACTTTTTGAAGCCGGTCATTGGCAAAAAATTCCCGCCAAGGTATGTCGGCGGCGGCCGGACCGTTTGTGTTGACGGCCGTGGCCTTATAGGCTGGACCGGTCGGCCAGTCAGCCGGTACTGGCGCTTGCGGCCGAACGTATTTTGGCGCCAAGGTGCAGCCGCCCATGACGGCGACAATTCCAACCAATAAAATGAACATATATTTATTCATTTTAAAGAGATGAAATTTTGAATCTTGGTCTTATGAACGTAGCGGGTAAAAGAAATGGGGATTAATTGATCGTTCAAATCACCCCGAATAAATGTAGAATGCAGAACGCAGAAACTCAATCACCAAAACAATTAAATCGCCAATTTTTTCAACAGCCGGTTACATGCTCAACCTGGCCGCAGAGGCTTGGAGTAGAAGGGATAGGCGGCTGCCGGCCAATCGGGATCAATATATTTCCAGCGCTTATACATCCAAAGCCACTGTTCGGGATGCGCGCGGATTTCCTGCTCGAACAGCGTGGCAATGGTCTGGGTGATGGTGTGGATGATATTGCTCCCCGCCTGCACCAGATCCGCACGCTTCAAGGGTGGCAGGCTATAGATGGTATAAGAGCCGTTGATGTTGGCCCGGCAGAATAACGGGATCACCGGCGCATCCGTACGTTCAGACAACACGGCGGCCGCCGTGGACATTGGGATGGAAAGCCCGAAAAAGCTGACAAAGAGTCCGCCTTCCTCCGGTTTCGTGTTCTGGTCGAGCAGGAGGGCCACATGTTTTTTCTGGCGCAGGGCGCGCAGGAGCCCCCTGATGGCGCCTTGCCGTGTGACGATTTCCACGCCGGGGATGGAGCGTCCCATGCCGATGATGGCATCCACTGCCGGATTAGCCAGCGGCGTAGCCACCGCCACGTGTGGAAACCCGTACACACTGAGCGCTTTGGACAGGAGTTCCCAGTTGCCGAAGTGCGCGGTTACACCGATCATGGGTTGGGTATAGATGTGGGTCCGAAGGTCAGGATCGAGGGTGACATATCGGTGAACCCGTTGTTCCATATGCCGCGAAAACCAGAAGAGGTCGAGCATAACCAGGGCCGTCGTATAGAAGGCCTCCCGCGCGATACGTCGCTTGGCTTGGGGCGAAAGACTGTCGCCGAAGGCAATATCGAGATTCGAGAGCGTGATGCGCCGCTGTTGAGGCGCAGTCCAATAGGCTACGGCACCGGCGGAGCGCGCGCAGGCCAACACAGCCCAGCGGGGCAAGGTGGGCAAGACCACCAGGCCGAGGCGTGTCAGCATGGTTTCAATCGCAAACAGAACTTTTTTTGACGAATGCATGCCGGGAGACAATCACATGGTGAGCCGGGCGGGATTTGAACCCGCGACCCCAGCATTAAAAGTGCCGTGCTCTACCAACTGAGCTACCGGCCCCCATGAACTTAGCGAACGGCAAACCTATGCTAACACGCCGGCTTTGTCAAGCAATTCCAGGGCCTGACATGGGCCTGACAAGCAATTCCAGGGCCCACAAAAAGTGCTTGCATCGCGGGCTACGCAGGCGCATAGTGCCCCTCTTTGTCAGATGGCAACTTCAGAATTCTGTCTTCTGACTACTGGGCAGTTACAATCCGTTTTATCCTGGTGGCATCCAGGCAAGGAGTGTTTCCCGTGGATCGTCGCATTGCATTAGCGCGTGTTCGCAACGTCGGCATCATGGCGCATATTGACGCCGGCAAAACGACGGTCAGTGAACGGCTGTTATTTTATTCCGGCAAGACCCACAAGGTAGGTGAAGTTCATAATGGCGCGGCCACCATGGACTGGATGGTCCAGGAACGCGAGCGCGGCATCACCATAACCTCCGCCGCCACGACGCTCCCCTGGAAGGAACACGAGATTACCCTGATTGACACCCCCGGGCACGTTGACTTTACCGCCGAAGTAGAGCGCAGTTTGCGCGTGCTGGATGGTGCCGTGGCGCTTTTCTGTGCCGTGGGCGGTGTTCAGCCCCAGTCGGAAAAAGTCTGGAAGCAAAGCGAGAAATACGGCGTGCCCAAAATTGCCTTCATCAACAAGATGGACCGTACCGGGGCCGACTTTTTCGGCGTCGTCAAAAAAATTCAGGATATCCTGGGTGCAAACGCCGTGCCGGTCGTGGTGCCCATCGGCAAGGAAGACAAATTTCTGGGGATCATTGACCTGCTGACGATGAAGGCGGTGACCTACCCCGATGACGATAAAGGCCAGACCTGCCTGGAAACGGAGATTCCGCCGGAACTGCGCGCCAAGGCCAAAAAATGGCGCGCCAACCTGGTGGAAAAATGTGCGGAACAGGATGACGGCCTGCTGGAAAAATTCCTGAACACCGGGGACCTGACCGAAAGCGAGATGCGCAGTATTATCCGCAAGGCCACGATCGCTCACAAGGTAATCCCGGTTTACTGCGGCGCGGCCTTCAAGAACAAGGGCGTCCAGCGTCTGCTGGACGGCATTGTGTATTTTCTGCCGTCCCCGGCCGACCTGCCGCCGGTGGTCAGCGCCGGCTCCGCGGAGGACGAGACGCCCAGCCAACGCGCGCCATCCGATGACGAGCCGATGTCGGCCATCGCCTTCAAAGTCATGTCCGATAAGCACATGGGCAAGCTGACATATCTGCGTATTTATTCCGGCCGACTCCGGACCGGTGACGCCGTGTATAACAGTACCCAGCAGACCGATGCGCGGATCGGCCGGCTGATGCGTATGCATGCCAACCGCCAGGAAGGCATTGAGGAAGCCGCCACCGGCGACATTATTGCCGTTGTGGGTCTGGCCAAAACCCACACGGGCGACACGCTTTGCAGTCCGGAAAAACCGATTCTTTTGGAGGCCATTGAATTCCCGACCCCGGTGATGTCCATAAGTGTAAAGCCGGAAAGCCGACTGGATGGCGAAAAGGCCCTGGCCTCCCTGCATCGGCTGGCCGAGGAAGATCCGACCTTTTTCGTCAAGCTGGATCCGGAAACCAAGGAAACCATTATTTCAGGAATGGGCGAATTGCATCTGGAAATCCTGGTGGACCGGCTCCTGCGCGAATTCGCCGTCAAGGTTGCCGTGGGGCGGCCGGAAGTCGCTTTCCGCGAAACCGCCACCGTGACTGTCGAGGGCCAGTACAAGCATGTCAAGCAATCCGGCGGGCGCGGCCAATATGCGCACGTCTGGTTAAGACTGGAGCCGATGGAGACCGGCGCGGGTTTCGAGTTTGTCAGCGAAGTCAAGGGCGGACGTATTCCGACGGAATATATTCCCGCCGTGGAAAAGGGTATTATCCGATGCATGGATAAAGGGCCCTTCGCCGGCTACCCGGTGGTGGATGTGCGGGTGGTGGTTTTTGACGGGTCGTACCATGAAGTGGATTCGAGTGACATGGCGTTTCAGGAGGCGGGCCGCACCTGCTTCCGCGAGTTGTTTCTCAAGGCGCATCCGGAGATCACGGAGCCAGTCATGTCACTGGAAGTGACAACTCCCGAAGATTTTGTGGGGGGCATTACCGGCACGATCTGCCAACGGCGGGGCCGGATCGAGGCCATGGAACCCCAGGGTAATTACCGGATCATCCGCGCGATGGCGCCCCTGAGCGAGATGTTCGGCTATTCCAATGTGATCCGCACCATCAGCCAGGGTCGCGCCGCCTATGTCATGCACTTCGAGCGGTACGAGGCGGTCCCCTACTCTCTGGCCGAAGAACTCGTCAAGAAACGCCGTGAAATGGGCAAGGTGCGCTGAAGACAGACGGCGGACGACGGATGACAGACGACGGATGGCAGACCAGCGAAGAGAATGACGACGAATGTATTGCTGAATGCTGATCGCTGATCTCTGGTCAGGCCGGGTCCATCCATTGCACGTCCATCCAGCGGCGTACGGAATTGATCAAATGAATCGCGCGTGCCCGGTGCAAGTCGGCGCGGTGCAACACCCGTTCTTGTAGAGCACCGGTCTTCAGCAAATGCCGGCGGAAAGTTCCGGCCAGCAATCCGCAGGCAACCGGCGGCGTCCAAAACCGGCCATCGAGATCAAGCACCACGTTGGCAATCGTACTTTCCGTAATCTCGCCCCGCCGATTCCACAGGATGACGTCATCACAATCCAGCCGGGACAGCAGAGCTTGCCGATAGATCTCCCGACAGGTGGTTTTATGATAGAGCCATATCTGGTCTGTATCCACCGGTGTGGCCGCCAGCCCAACCCGTAGAGGCGCGGAGGGCTTCAGGGGTTCGCCTTCCACACGACACGAGCCATCGCGGTGGAGAAACAACCGGATTTTCAGAATGGGCATTTGTCCCTGCCCTGCCGGATCGGCCTTGACGGGGGCGGGCAAGGGGTATTGGTTTAAGGCTGTTTCGGCGGCCTGCCGGCTGAACGCAAAATCAAAATAGGCGGCACTTTCCGCAAGTCGGTCCAGATGCTCGCGCAACAGGAAATAACTGCCGTTCCAGCTTAGCGATTCCAGGAGATCAAAGACCGGCAGGGGCCGTGTCAAGACTTCGGCTTTGGCCAGGCACTCCGCATATTCCTTTTCCGGCGAGGAACCATGGGTGATTCCCCCGCCCACATGATAGCGCGCGGTCCCTGTTTCCGTGTCAATAGTCACGGTGCGAATTGCCACATTGAATTCCGCTTGCCCATCGGGCGCCCACCAGCCGATCGTGCCGCAGTAAATACCCCGTGGATAGGACTCGAGCGCGCGGATGATTTCCGTGGCACGGATTTTGGGCGCGCCCGTCACGGAACCGGATGGAAACAAGGCCGCCAGGATGTCCGGAACGGATGCCTCGGATTGCGAGACCACCGTGGAAGTCATTTGCCAGACGGTCGGATAACGCTCCAGTTCCCACAGGCGCGCAACGTTAACTGAACCAACCCGGCTGACCCGGCTCATATCATTCCGGAGCACATCCACAATCATGACATTTTCAGCCCGCTCCTTTGCGCTGGTGGCGAGCGACTGGGCGGCCTGGAGATCTTCCGCCGGCCAGCGCCCGCGTCGGGCGGTTCCCTTCATGGGGCGCGTGGTGAGCCCGGCCGCATCCTTCTTAAAAAACAACTCGGGCGAGGCGGAGAGCAGGTGAAAACGGCCGGTCTGAATAAATGCGCAATGGTCCGCCTGCTGGGAAGCGCACAACTGCCGGAACCAATCCAGGGTATCGCCCTGGAAATCCGCCTGCAGGGGAAAGGTGTAATTGATTTGATAAGTGTCGCCGGCCACGATCAGGTCACGAATCCGGCGAACCTGCTGGTGGTAAGTCGCAGCGCTCACCAGCGCTTGCCATGGACCAACTTGGAAAGAAGCCCTGCCCGCAATGCTACGTCCGTCAACCGACGGATTGCAGGCAGGCTCGTCAGAAATCGGCGACGGTCGGAGTTGTGCCGGTGCGCGATACAGGCCAAACCAAGCCAGCGGCAGATCGTCCGGCGGATGGGCGCAGAGCGCTGCATCAAACGCAGGCGCTGACTCATAGGTCAGGAACCCGGCCGCATAAAGACCCTGGGACACTTTTTCAGCCACATGCTGGAGACAGGGCTTGACCTCAGCCAGCCGGGTGGCAGTGAGAATGAGCACCGGATTCGAAAAGGCGAATTCACCGGCCTGCGAGATAAACACGATATCGCCCATTGCGGACATGGTTATCCTCCGCCCGTTTACAGTTGACACCGAAGTGGGCGTATGATACACGAAGATCCATGCAATGCAAATCCATAGGCTTGTGGCTGGGCTGGTTGGCGGTTGTGGCGCCGTTAGTCTTCATGCTGACCGGCTGTGAAGTGGAGTCCGCCAGCCGTAAGATTGAAATCCACCCCGATTCGGCGACCATTAAATACGGCCAAGCCTTGACGCTCAGCGCCCTCAACGGATATGTTTACACTTGGTCGTTATCGGATAATACCATGGGTACGCTCAATACCCGCCAGGGCATACAAGTGACTTACACCAGTCTGACGGACCCGGCCACCCCGGTAGTGCAGGTCATTACGGTAAGTTCCACGTTTTCGGATACCGACGCATCCGATACCGGCTCCAATGCCCCGGTGGTGCATACGGCTGAGGCTTACATTACGCACATTAACTCTTCAAATAACCCCTGGACCTCGGAATGAAATTTGGGGTCAGTTGTCAGCCGTTAGTAATCGCCGGTTTTTGCATACTTACTCCGGATGACAGGTAGCCCATGATCCCCCCTAAGTTCTGCATCGGCTTGGTCACGGTCGCCGTGTGTGCGACGGGATTAGCTGGTACGGCGGCTACCCAGTCTCCGATTCCCGTTCTCACTCTCTCCACTAATGACCGCGTATTGGTCATGGCTCCGCACCCGGATGATGAGTCCTTGGGCTGTGGCGGAATTATCCAGACCGCCGTGGAGCGGCACATACCCGTGCGCGTGGTATTCTTCACCTACGGCGACAACAACCAATGGTCCTTTGTCCTCTATCGTAAATACCCAGTCCTTGAGTCCAAGGCGGTCCAGGGCATGGGCTTGATGCGCCACGGCGAGGCTATCAAGGCCACGCACCTGCTGGGCCTTGAAACAAACCAGTTGACATTTCTGGGCTATCCCGACTTCGGCACCCTTTATATCTGGAACAACTGCTGGGGCGCGTATCCGTCATATAGAAGCATGCTGACCATGACCACGGCGGTGCCCTATGCAAACGCGTTTCACCCGGGGGTGCGATACACGGGCGTCGAATGGAATTTTGCCCGCCGGGAAGGCGATGCCCTCGTGCTGGCCATCAATGTCTCGCGCCCCCTGGCGAAAACGGTGGAGGCCGAGGTCAACATCTTCGGCTATCGGCCCGATCGCCTTTTCCCTGAAATGCCGAAACTGCGTGTTTCACTGGGCGAGCTGACGTACAAGGTTATGGACGGTCTGCAGCGTCTGGACAACAATACGGCGGCGGTGACCTATCGGAACAAATCCATAAGCCTGCGTGTACCCCTGTCTGCCCTAGGCAACCCGGACCGTGTCCTGATCTCAGCCCGGACCTCCCGGGCGGAAGTTCCCTTTGACTGGGTTGCCTGGCGGATATTGATGTTGCCCCAGAACCGCGTATCACCGGGAGCTGACCAATGAAAATATATATTTGTCCGGCGCTGATGGATGCCCTGGTCTTTCTGGTTACATTCGCGGTCATGTATCGTGCCGGTGAACAGGGTATGAGCATCACGCAGTGTGCCTGGATGGCCTGCCTGTTTCAACTGACCTACATGCTCACCAGTCTGGCGGCCGGGTTCCTGCTGTCCCGCCGCAATACCCGGTTTATCCTGCTGGCCGGTATCGTGCTCTGCACTCTCTGCGGCGTCACGTGCCTGATGGCCAAAGAATTTATACTGATATTGACGGCCTTCGGGTGCATGGGGATTTTTATGGCCTTTTTCTTTAACGCCTTCCAGGCCTTCATGCGCACGGAATCGGCGCCGGGGAATCTGAAACGCGCCATCGGCTTTTACACGCTGGCCTGGAGTCTGGGCAGTGCGGCCGGAATTTTTTCATCAGGTTTTTTCTATCGGCTCGGCTTTACCATGTTGTCCGCCCTGATCGTGTTGGTCGGCGTCGTGATGCTGGTCGTGTTGCTTACGCATAAGCCCCGCCCGGCGAACGCGCCCTCCGCCGATGAAAGTGTGGAACGCGGATCGGAAAAAGCTCCGCCGGTGGATCCCATTTACGTCTGGATCGGCTGGGTGATGATTTTCATGGCTATGTTCGTCCAGCGTCCGGTTCATAGTTTCTTTCCCGCCATCAGTGCCAAGGCCGGGATCAGTGCCTTCGTGACGGGCCTGCCGCTTTTCCTGCAAATGACGGTGCAGGCCGTGGTTGGGTTGGCCATGATCCGCTGGCGCCATCTGCTCTATCGCCGGACACCCCTCGGGTTGGCTCACGGAGGGGCCGCCGTGTTGCTCCTGGTCATGTGGCGATGGCCGACTTTACCGGTCTGTTTCTTGGGCATCAGCCTGCTCGGTGCTTACGCGGGGTTTATCTATTTCTGCAGTGTTTATTATGCGTCCAATTCCGGCCGGAGGGCGCTTAATATCGGTGTCAACGAATTCTTGGTCGGCCTGGGGTCTTTCGCGGGCCTGTTTATCAGCGAATGGGTCATGAAGCGGACGGGCAACGACGCGAACATGTATCTGGTAATTGCCGTGGCCCTGCTGATTTCACTGGCGGCTCAGCTGGCAATCGCCAGTTGGTTGCGGAGGGTCAAGGTGTGACCAGAATGGCGCT
>VSJD01000106.1 GCA_008636095.1 Kiritimatiellota bacterium
ACGTGACGCTCAATGCGGTCGAAGGTACGGAAGTACTGACCGGCGACGGGCCGTTCCGCTCAGTGCAGGATCGTGTTCCGCTCATGCGGGTTTCGCGCCGGGGCTCTGCGGCCCACTTTGTGGCCGTCCTCGAACCGGTGAGCGCGGGACAAACCGCAACTATCTCGGGGGTGACTATGGAGGGTGGCAATGACGGCTATTACATCCGGATTGTCCTGGCCGACGGTCAATCCGTCAATATTACATGGTTGCCAAAGGCGGTTACGGTATCCACGCAATTGCGATGACCAGAGATTTATTTATCGGGGGTAAGGGGGCCATGCATATATGTAATAAATTGACAAAAAACTCATGGTGTGGTTTATTAAGTTGCATACGACGGTTAGTGATGAATGGCTCTGCCGACGGTTGGAGATGGGGGACCGTAGAAAAGTAAGTCGTGCTGCAAAAGCCTTCCGGGATCAGGAGACCCTTGAGATTAAATCTCTCCGCCAAATAATGCATATATGCACAGACCTCTTTGATGCCGTGGGGTGATTTTGCAAGCGCCCCCGACGGCCGACAGTGCGGTGCTTTTCTTCAGCGTGAATGATGCCACCGGCATATGCTGGTTCGATGGTATGGAATTTTCAGAGGTTGAGTGACATGGCCACTCAAAACCATCCTCACAGTTTTAACGGAATCGGGAACACCCTCCCGATCACTGACGCATTCGTATCGGCAGACATGGAACAGACTTGGCCCCCGCGGGCGCAATTCCTCAAGTGCCTGGTCGCCGCTGTCCCCGGGCTACTCGCCAGTCAAAACCCGGAGACCGGGCGCTTTGGCGTCGAGCCGTGGATCGTCCATGATCAGCACGCGATCTTTCCGCTGACCGCTGCGTGGTCGATCAAGGATAAGAAGAACCCGTGGCACTGCGACCCGAAGGTGCTGGAGGCAGTCTGCAAGGGCGGCGGGGCGCTTGTCGACGACCAGGACGCCATGGGCATGTGGACCTTCCGCAAGAAGGACCACTCCACTTGGGGACAGATCCACATGCCGTGGACGTACAGCCGCTGGATTCAGGCCTACTACCTAACCCGCGACGCCATGCCTACGTCGGACAGGGAGAAGTGGGAGAGGGGCCTGCTGCTCGGTTTCACAGGCATTCGCAAGTACATGGACATGGACGGCGATATCCATAATATCCCGTCGCACCAGGCGATGGCCCTGTATATCGCCGGTATCTGTTTTGGCAATGAGGAGTGGAAGGAGGCGGCAAAACGCTACCAAGCCCGTGTGGTGGCCAAGCAGACTCCGTCAGGCTTCTGGTCGGAGCACTTCGGCCCGGTCGTTGGCTACAATGGGGCCTATATCGAAAGCCTCGGAATCTACTACCACTTCTCAAAGGATCCGGTGGTACTGAATGCCCTACGGCGCGCCGCGCTCTTCAACGCCAGCATCCTCTGGCCGGATAGGTCATTCGTATCCTGTATTGATGAGCGGAATATCTACGAGCATGGCACGAAGGTCGGCAACCCCGGCTTTTCATGGACCCCAGAGGGCCGCGGGTATCTGCTCCATCAGACGCGCAACCTCGTCAATCTCGATGGCGGTTTCGGTGCAGCAGACTATGCCGCCGGTATGTTGCTATGGGGCGGCGAGGGCATCGGTACGCCATTCACCGCACAGGGCGAGCACGGGAATACCATAATCGGTGACGGGGACGCGCTCATTCGCCGCGATAAGCCGTGGCAATACGCATTCTCCGGCTATGCCTGCAAGCCCTTCTGGAACCGCTGGATTCAGGACCGGCAGAACCTTGTCGATATCTACCACGACAAACTTGGACTGGTCATCGGCGGGGGTAATACGAAGCTCCAGCCATATTGGTCCACTTTCACCGTTGGTGATCCAACACAGCTCTCGCACACGGACGGGGATGAGACCCCGAATTTCGTCCCGGATATCGACCTGCTCTGGACACCGGACAAGGCGAGCATTCGTACGGCGGATGGGGCGATGGACCTGCGGTATGGTGACATCGGCTGTTCGGTCGCTGTCCATCCGCGCGCGCACAACCTGCTACTAACGTACCGGGCGCCCGATACGCATGGCAAACGAGTTGAGGCACATGTACCGATCCTGTGGCGGAACGGCGACCTGAAGCTGGCGTCCGGCACGAGCGTCCCGATGGGGGAAGAGCCGGTGTCGCTGACGAGTGAGCAGACCGGCGCACATATCACGTGGGCTGGGCTGCGGGTGACGATCCCGGACAGGGCGAAGATACTCTGGCCCGTGTGGCAGCATGATCCATATAGGAAGGATGGGCGCTCATCGCTCCACGACGCGAAGCTCGTGATCGCGCTTCCGTTTGGTGCCAATGTGACGGAGCAGGTGCTTACGGTGTCGGCGCAGTACTGACGCCAAGGCCACGGGTTTTAAGGACGATATAAGGCATTACTCACCGCCGTGCCCCTTTTTTGTCGATATATTCAAGATATCTATCATATAGATTTCGTGCCGAGATAAACATCGAATAGGGGCTCAAAAATTTCGATGCTTCAAAGGCTATTATTTTTTCAACGTAGGGTTGGACCACTTCCAGCTTGAATCTCATCTTCATCCATTCGATTGGCGGAAAACGCATGTTCTGCTGGTCCCGGTCAAAGGCCTCGAGATTCGACCAGAACCCGACCTTGTGTTTCTTGCAAATTTTATGCGTCGCTTCGACGAAGCCCGCCAGGCTTTTGAACGCGGTGTGCCCGTCCATAAAGGCGGCGTAATCTATCAGCCCGTCCATTTCGCCGAAAATATAATCGAAATGCTTGTAATGCAATTCCGGCGTCAAGCACAGCTTGCTGCTATCACCTCGATACCATTTCTCGCCGCCGTAGCGCGGGGAAACCAGAATCTTCTTTTTCGAATCGTAAGTCTTGATTTTTTTGATTAACGGTTTCCAGATTTTCGGCATGTGCTGTTCCATCATGCCCTCATGCGTGATATACCAGCCATAGAACGATTTGTGATGTTTGTGTTTCGCCCATAACTCCTCAATCAGTCTTTTATTGATTTCCACTTCCGCGTCCCAGTCGTTCCTTTGCCAATGGTACTCGGTATCATATAATCCCAGGTAAAGTTTTAAGCCGGTGCGGTCCGCTTCGTTGAACATCAATTCGACCAGGTCCTCTTCTTCGTAGATCGTGGTGTTCATTACTTTGGATTTATACATCGCGCTGTCTACTTCGCCCACGCGGATAATCACGACGGTATCCATACCCATGGCTTTCATAATATCGAATTGCTTGCGCCAATCGTTGGTACCCCAGTTCTGGCTTTCGATTCCACAGGCTACGGCGCTGATAAAAGACCCGGTGATGATTTTAAATTTATTTTGTCGGGCAGTCATTTAATAATCCTCCTTTTTTATTTTATGGCGTCAACTTTGTTTCACGAGCAATGATAACGATACTCGTCCGGGCGTAGCGCTCCGGACTTCGGCAAGCTCCCCTCGGCCTGAGCTCGGGACGAAGGCAGTCGAGCCGCGGAGCCTGGCCAATTTAGAAACAATTACAACCTGAATTTTGCACGAACGTCAGCGTTACTGTCATATTTTGCCAGCCTGCCGGCCCGCCCGCCTGCAATCCGTCAGCTGGCGGACGTAGCATTGCGGGCAGACAGTATGCCCGATTGTTAATTTCCTCGTTTTTTGTCATTTGTCAAGACAAGACGTCCGTGGGATATTTTTCATCGGCGAGGTTAAAGATTAGGGTTCAGAGAAACCTGAAATGGCGCTAAGTTAATCATGTAATTTGTGTTTTCACAAGGGTTTGTTGCGATGATGCCGATTCCCCATTTGATCCCCGATTTCACCTTGTTTATGCCCCGTTTTGCCGCTATTCTTATGCTTAACCATCTGGGTTCCCGGATGGTTTTTCAACTAAATTTTATGCGCTTCGTGCAATATTCAGATAGAAAACAGGTAAAAATTTCTGGAAGAGACGAAAAATTTGTTTGTCGAAAAAATTTAAGGAGTTTGATGAAAACCAATTTTGTATATTTTTTTTTGTTGAGTGTAATGGTTCCGTTAGTTTTGATGGCGGAGATTTCCGATCCTTCGCTTATCGGATATTGGCCGCTAAGCGCGGGAAAAGGCGACACGGTCTTCGATTTGAGTTCAAAGAAAAATCATGGAAAAATTGCCGGCGCCACCTGGACTAGGGATGAAAAAGGAATCCCCGTCCTGGAATTCGATGGATTGGATGATTATGTCACCGTTCCTCATGCGGATTATCTCAATGTCGAAGACGAACTGACGCTTGAAGTTTGGGTAAACCTGAAAACAGCCAACGAATGCACGCCCGTTTTTATTCAAAAGGGCGAACAGTCAGGATACTCTTTGGGCTATTCTCCTTATGTCGCGAACGCTGTTCGGTTCAACGTGAGCACTTTGAACGAGAAAGGGCGAATGAATATTTGGGGCATCGCCATCGAATCCAAGCCGAATTTTTTAAAACCTGATCAATGGCATCACATGGTTGCCACTTTCAGCAAAAACGAAAGAAAAATGACGATTTATTGTGATGGAGAAAAAATTAACGAGAAGGCGACAAACGGAGAAAAAATTTGTATCAAACCGGGTAAGGTGGAAAACACCCCGACGCCTCACCTTCTTCCTTTAAGATTTGGCGCTCTTAGCATTGCGCCGGTGCATGGGGCGAATATGGATGGTTACCTGCGAGAAATCAAAATTTACAATCGCGCGTTATCTTCCGCCGAGGTAAAAAGAAGCTGTCAAGAGCATCTTGACATCAAAGCAATCAAGCCCATCCCATGCGCATCGGCCCTGGAAGCGTCGTCCCCAGCAAAAATCAAAGTTAAAATTGTGGATGATACCACGGGCGAAGAGCTGAATGCCAAAATTTATTTAAAACATCTGGGTGAAAAGAAAAGTTATTATCCACCGGGCAGTTTCGTTTATGGGTTGGCAAGCGATGATCCCTTTTTTTATGCATTCGGCGGTTTTGAAAAAGGGCTTCCGCCGGGTAATTTGGAAATGTGGGTGACGCATGGATTCGAATTTTTCCCTGAAAAAGTTGCATTTGAACTCAACAAAGGCGATCGGAAGGAACTAATCGTGCGATTGAAGCGGATCATCAACCTCCCCTCCCGGGGCTGGTATTGTGGCGAGGATGAACTTCAATATGACAGTGCGCATGGAAAGGGGAAATATTATGGTGCGTTAACCAAGAATCCGGTTAATCCCGCGCGGATTGCTCAAGCGGAGGGTTTGGATTGGATCCATTTTGTCCACCGCCCCGAGGATAACGCGGAACTGGCCAAGTTGTCCACCGACCGATTCATTGCCATCAATGGCAGGGAGGGCGGAGGACGATTGTGGGGGGATTTTATCGCGTTTACCGACACCACCACAGAATCCAAGGGGATCTTTGACGCCTTCAATGATGTTGGTCGAGTTTTGGAAAGGGGTAAGGTCGTTGATATTGCTGACGGTGCGACCTTGGAACAAATTGGGGAGCCGATTCTCACATCGCGTGGGCGAGGGATTCCCATTCTCGTCGCTTTTGGGAAAGCCAATCTGCTCCACAAGGCGTTTCATGATCCTAAACAAAGAGACGTCGCCTATCGCTTCTTGAATCTCGGGTTCAAATTTGCTTCCAGCGCGGGGACAGATAATTATATGACGGTTCCGGCCTGGGCAATCAATCCTGGATGGTATCGGGCATATTTCAAGCTGAACAAGCTTTCGTGGGATGATTTGATTTCGGCATACAAAGAACAAAATAATTTCGTGACCGATGGGCCGTTGGTCCTGGCCAGCGTAAACGGTCAATTACCAGGTGAAACTATCCGGCTGTCCGGAAAAAAACCGGAAGTTGTGCGGCTCGAAGTGGAGGCGTGTCATGTCTATGGGATGGAAAAAGTTGAAGTTGTTCGCAATGGCGAAGTGATCAAGACTTTATTACCGGAAAACGGCAAAATTCTGGAAAAAATCAATTATGAAGTGAACGACACCTGCTGGCTTGCCGTCAGAGCATATGGTAAAAAAGGCAAATTCTTCGGGACTTTTGCGCACACCGCGCCTTTTTACATTCAGTTTGGCGACAAGCCCGTCATGCCCAGGCAGGATGACGTTGACTACTTTGTTCAATGGCTGGAAAATTATAAAAAAGCCATAGAAGGATTATCGGTGAAAAATGGATGGAAAACCAAGGACTATGAAGAGCTTTGCCGTTTGATAGATGAAGCCGAAAAAGTCTATCAGGCGCTCGCGACCGCCCCGCGGCGATGGAATGATCCCTTTGTGCCCAACGCGAAATGAAAAAATAACACAAGCAGGGAGGATGGCGATATGAAAAAGTATGCAAGCGAATGTCTGAAAATCATATTAGTGGCCGCATTTTTTCTGATGGGAAACCAGGCGGTTCTGATGGCGGAAGATTCCCTGGTGGGCTGGTGGCGTTTTGATGAGGGCACCGGAGATGTCGCTCACGATTCCTCGGACCATTCCAATCATGGTAAAATCCATGGCGCTCAGTGGGACCAGGGACGCATCGGCGGCGCGATGCGTTTCAATGGGACGACCGATTACATTGAAGTCCCGCCCGCAGTATCTCTGGATCTCTCCACGGCAATGACCCTTTGCGCCTGGATCTATTGGGATACCCCTCCCTTTGGCAACTGGGACCATATTTTCGCCGTCAAAGGTAAAAATTCCTGTCCGTCCAGCGGTTATGCTTTCATATCCGGATGGGGTTCGGATCTTTATTTGCGTCTCAATAATGGAGCTAACCACCTGGTTGCCAACATCCCTTACCTCAATCCTTTCAAATGGCAACATTTGGCGGCTACTTATGACGGACAGGAAGCTAAACTCTACCTGAATGGTCAGTTGAAAACCACGGTCAAGGGTGGGTACCCCATTATTAAAAACAATGATCCCTTGTATATTGGCGGCTTTGGGAAGGAGGGGCGTGCCGGTTTTATTGATGAATTGCGGATTTACAATCGCGCGCTATCCAAACAGGAGCTTCAAAATCTTTATGCGGATTGCCATGAGTTCAAGATCGACGCCCCGCTTCCTTTGAAAGCCTTGGCCTTCCCTGCTGATTGGGAAAGAGGAAGCCATATCTATTTGATTGAAGATGAGGTTACCCCATTGGTCTTTTACTTGAAGGGAACTGGAATTAAAGACATACAGGAACCCAGATTACACATTGAATCTCCATCGGGCTTGGAAATTCTGGACGGCTTTCAATGGGTTTCCGACCAGCAAAATTCATCACCGGCGGTTCCTCTTTCAATTTCCAAAAAAGAATCTAAAACCAAAGAAAGTGGCGCGGAAGATGTTCATTGGATAGTTGACATTGACCAGGCCACCCTCCGTTTGCAGAAAAATTTCAGTGCGCATAATAGCAGTGCGCTATGCCTTTTTATCAAACCAAAATCAAAACCATCCTTGACTTCTGAAATACATTGGTATTTGGAATGCAATGGCAGAAGAGGAAACGAGCAGACTCTTAAAATCAATACAGTCCCGCCTTTTGATAATCGAAGAGTGTCTGACGACTTCCGTGTATTCCTGTACGACACCGAAGTGTTGAAATGTCCGAACGAGAAGACTTGGACACAAGTTGAATCGTTGTATCGAAAAGCGGGAATCAGCGGCGGAGGACTGCTCTATTGTCGAGATGCGCAAATCGAAAAATTAGTTAAAAAGGGATGGGAACTTTTTTCAATGTGTTACATGTGGGGAGAATGCGTAGGATGGGGCGTGGATGCCGACGCATTTGGCGACCAAGCCAACAGTGTGCTGGCGGTTCTCAAGGATGGAACCAAAAGCAAAAGGAAACGGTCGCTTTGCCCGACTTATGTAATTGAAAATTGTCATCCTGGCAGCCTCTATTTCTGGGAAGCTAAAAAAGAAGTGGGCAAGTTTTACTTTCCGGGGGCGTTTGGGATTCAAAATGACTATGAATTGACGATGGGATCGGAATTTTCACCCGCCAACAGCTGCTTTTGTCCCCGATGCCTGCAGGCGTTTTCGAAATTTTCCAATGTGTCGGCGAAAAACCTGACATCGCAGGACCTTTTAAATAAATACAAGAAAGAATGGTTTGAATTCAGGTTTTGGCAGTTGGCGAAAATGATGGATGTTTTTTCAAAAATTGTCCATGCCATTGATCCGAAGGCCAAAGCCATGGCGTGCGCACATCCAATTATGAAAGACAAAAGCTGGAATCCAACGGGCATGGAGATTTATGATGACTGGGTTGATGAACATTGGCCAATGATTTACACGAAAGGAATCGAATTTTACCTGACCATCGAGCGACAAAGGATCGTCAAAAAGCCATGGTATCCTCTGATAGGCATTCCTTTTCCGCCACCCGAAGTCAGCCCCGGTTATCGTGCGGACGATGTCAAAAACAACATTCTGGCTTGTGCGGCAAGCGGCGCTTCGGGGGTTTGTCTCTTTTTGGGTTCGACGTCATTGGATGGCGGCTATTTAAGGGCGATTGGGGAGGCATCGCGCGAAATCGCAACGGTGGAATCTTTCTTTAAAAACAGAAAACGAAATGATAAAAGGGTTGAAGTTCAATTCGAAAATCAAAAAGGAAATTGGGAACGAATCCGGGAAGACGAGGAAAAACTGGCGGTTTATTCGGATTTCCCCAACCCTTCCAGCAGGGATCTCATTTGCAAAAAGGTTCATGTTTTTGGGGACAAAATCTTGATTTCCTTGTACAATTACGATTACTACCATCGCGATCAACCTGCCGCACTAAAACTGTCGTTTCCAGACTTGAAGAAAGGTCCTTGCCGTTTGTATGACGCCGTTGATGGAAAGTCTATTTTTGAGGGGGAAACAGATAGCGAGCGGATGAAAGGCGGGATTTTATATTCGATTGAATATGGAAGCGTGAAGTTTTTGATTTTAGAGAAAAAGGACCTGTGATCATTGGAAAATGGATGATGCCATGTCTGCGAATTTTAAAACGATGTTTTCGAAACATTAACAGTGATGATAGTATATTTGATGATTAAGGAGTTGGCATGCGTAAAATGGTTGAAAATATGTTTTTCCTTCTGAACCGGGACATATTGAAGAATAGAGCGGTGGCTTTTGGAATGACGGCTTTATTCATTCTGGGAGTGGCAGTTTGTCATGCTGAGGATGAATCGTGGAAATTTGCCCGAATTTCAGATTGTCAGGGGGGTTTTGTCCGGACTGGTGGAGAAATAGCAAAGGCAATTGTGCAGGAAAAAGTTGATCTTGTAATTGTCGCGGGCGATTTGGATAACCGCGGAAGCGATGTGGCGTATAAACGCTGGCGCGAGGTTATGTCGCCGATTTATCAGGCCGGCATTCCGGTTTATCCGGTGAGAGGCAATCATGATGCGGCCGGCGGTGGCAAGACATGGAAAGATGCTTTCGGAGCCGATATCCCCGATAATGGACCGACAAACGAAGTTGATTTTACTTATTTTGTCACGAATAAAAATGCCCTCTTTATTGGAATTGACGTTTATGTCAACACCAACCGGTCTCATCGTGTAAATCAGGGATGGCTGGATAAAGTTATTGCAAAAAATACGTTGCCGCATGTATTTGTTTACGCGCACGAACCGGCGTTTAAAGTTTTGCATGCTGATTGTCTGGGCGCGTATCCCGAAGATCGGAACAAGTTCTGGGAGACCCTGAAAAGGGCAGGCTGCAGAGTGTATTTTTGCGGACATGATCACGTCGTGGATCATGCCAGAATAGATGATGGCGACGGGAATCCTGATAACGATATCCATCAGTATGTGGGCAGTACGGCGGGAGGATCTGTTTATCACGGCGGCAATTATGATGGCAAAAACGCGCCTTACGTGCCTGTACGAGTTTTTCATGAAGAACATGGCTATAGCTATCTTGTTGGTGAAATTAGGGGGGCTGAAGTAAAAATTTGTTGGAAATATCGGGTAAAATCAAATGTATTTGAACAGGTCGGGA
>VSJD01000105.1 GCA_008636095.1 Kiritimatiellota bacterium
CATGGAATTATACAGTTCCCGGCGTTAAAACCGGTCCGGCTCAATAGTGTTATTGTCATAAATTAGTCGGATGACAGAATGATTGGACCCTGATTGAACTTATGAACTATAGAAAGGATTGTTATGGACTTGAATCAAACCACGCAGAAAGTGCAGGAAGCCATGCAGACGGCCCAGGCCCTGGCCCTGCGCTACGGCCACCAGGAAGTGGATGGTGAGCATCTTTTGGCCGCCTTGCTCGACCAGAGCGATGGCCTGACACCGCGCCTGTTGGAACGCATGGGTGTCGCCGTGCCGGCGCTGAAGGCGCGCATCGAGCAGGAACTGGATAAACACCCGCGTGTCAGCGGCGGCGGCATGGAACAGAGCAAGGTCTATATCACCCAGCGTCTGAACCGGCTGATGCTGAAAGCGGCGGACGAAGCCAAGCGTCTGAAGGACGATTACGTGTCGGTCGAACATCTTCTGCTGGCCTTGATTGACGAGGATCACAACGCGCCCGCCGGACGTATCTTGAAAGAGGTGGGTGTGACGCACGCCCGGTTCCTGGAGGCGCTGACCGCCGTGCGCGGTAACCAGCGCGTGACGAGTGCCAACCCGGAAGGCACTTACGAGGCCCTGCAAAAATATGGCATGGATCTCGTGGCCCTGGCGCGCCAGGGCAAGCTGGACCCGGTGATCGGGCGTGACCAGGAAATCCGCAGTGTCATCCGCATCCTTTCGCGCAAAACCAAAAACAATCCCGTGCTCATCGGCGAGCCGGGTGTGGGCAAGACCGCCATAGTGGAGGGCCTGGCCCACCGCATTGTCCGCGGCGACGTTCCGGAGGGGCTTAAGGACCATACCATTTTTTCACTGGACATGAGCTCGCTTCTGGCGGGGGCCAAATTCCGCGGCGAGTTTGAAGAGCGCCTCAAGGCGGTGCTCAATGAAATCAAGTCGGCCGAGGGCCGGATTATCCTTTTCATTGACGAACTGCATACCATCGTCGGTGCGGGGCGCACGGAGGGTTCTACCGACGCCGGCAACATGCTCAAACCCATGCTGGCCCGTGGCGAATTGCACTGTATTGGGGCCACGACATTGGACGAATACCGGGAACACGTGGAAAAGGATGCCGCCCTGGAGCGGCGTTTCCAGCCGGTGCTGGTTGAGGCGCCATCGGTGGAAGACACGATTTCCATCCTGCGCGGTCTGCGCGAACGCTTCGAGATCCATCACGGCGTACACATCCAGGACGCGGCCCTGGTCGCCGCCGCGGTGCTCTCCAACCGCTATATCAGCGACCGGTTTTTGCCGGACAAGGCCATTGACCTTGTGGACGAGGCTTGTGCCTCAATCCGCACGGAAATTGATTCCATGCCGGCGGAGCTCGATGAAATTACGCGCAAGGTGATGCGCCTGGAGATCGAGGAAACGGCGCTCAGGAAGGAAAAGGACAAGGCCAGCCGCGAGCGGCTGGAAGCGTTGCGCAAGGATCTGGCCGAGTTTAAATCGCAGGCCGATATCATGCGCGCGGGCTGGGACAATGAAAAAAATGCCCTTGGTAAGAAGCAGTCCCTGCGTGAAAAACTCGAGAAGGTCCGCCGCGAATGCGAAGAAGCTGAACGCGCCTATAACCTGGAAAAAGTGGCCGAACTGCGCCACGGCGTGATCCCGGAATTGGAAAAGAAAATGAAGGCGCTGGATGCCGCCGCGGAAACCGGAGCGGCGCCGCTCCTGCGCGAGGAAGTGACCGAGGAGGAAATTGCCGAGGTCGTTTCGCGTTGGACCAAGATCCCGTTGACCCGCCTGCTGGAAGGCGAGCGTGAGAAGCTCCTGCGCCTGGACCAGGTTTTGCACGAGCGGGTGATCGGCCAGGACGAGGCCGTGCAAGCCGTGGCCGATGCCGTCCTGCGTGCGCGCAGTGGCATTAAAAATCCCCAGCGGCCGATCGGCTCCTTCATTTTCATGGGGCCTACGGGCGTCGGCAAGACCGAGCTGGCCAAAGCTCTGGCGGCGGCCCTGTTCGATACCGAGGAAAACATGGTGCGCATTGACATGAGCGAGTATATGGAAAAACACTCGGTCTCGCGCATGGTCGGCTCGCCGCCGGGTTATATCGGCTACGAGGAGGGCGGACAGTTGACCGAGGCCGTCCGCCGCAAGCCGTATTGCGTCATCCTGTTTGATGAAATCGAAAAAGCCCACGCCGATGTGTTCAACATCCTGCTCCAGCTCCTGGATGAAGGCCGCCTGACGGATTCCCATGGCCGCACGGTGAATTTCAAAAATACCGTGATTATCATGACCAGCAATATCGGCTCCAACTACCTGTTCGAGGGCATTGATCGCTCTGGTCATATTTCGGAAGAGGCCCGCAAGCAAGTAATGGCGGCCCTGCGTCAGCAGTTCCGGCCTGAATTCCTTAACCGGGTGGACGACACCGTGCTCTTCAAGCCCCTGACCGAGAAGGAACTGGAGAAAATCGTGGATCTCCAGGTGATTGAGTTGTGCCAGCGCCTGGCCGAGCGCCGGGTAAAACTGGAGTTGACCGAGCCTGCCAAGCGGTTTGCGGCCCGCAACGGCTACGATCCCGTTTACGGCGCGCGTCCGCTGAAGCGTTTTCTCCAGCAGGAATTGGAAACGCCCATTGCGCGGCTCCTGCTTTCGGAAGGTCCGGTGGAAGGCGCCACGATCACCGTGGACGTCAAGGACGAGCGCCTGGCCGTTCAACTGGTGCCGCCCGCCGCGACGAGCGCCGCGGAGCCGGCCCCAGCCGAGGGTTCGGCCCCAGCCGAGGGTTCGGCCCTGCGCAAGAAAAGCAGGAAATAAACTACGGATTGCCTTCGGCGGATAAATCTTCGGACGAGTCCGATTTCTTATAGTGGCGTGAAACGGATACGTTCAGCGTCGCAACGGCATTGGGCCATAATGTGCATAAGCGCCAGTGTTTCGCGCGGATCCACAAACGGCACGGTTCCCGTCCGAATGGCCCGGGCAAAATCGCGATACACATCCACCGCAAATTGCTTGTTGACCGGTATGGTTTCTTCCTTGAAGGCGATCTGATCGGACGGATATTGCCGATTGGCGCTGGCTAATTTCCGATCCAGGCGTTTAGGTTTTAACGCGGCCCTGGAAAACCGGCGCACATGCAGTACATTGCATTGGCACGAAATTGGGGACGCGTCTCAACATATACACGAAATTGGGGACACACGAAATTGGGGACGCGTCTCAACATATAACAAATGAGTGGTTGACAACAGGGGATGGAATATGATGGGATAAACGCATGAGCCGACAAGCGCGCGTTAAGATAGAAAAGGGTTGGGCGCATGTGATGAACCGAGGTCTGGAGCGGCTGGAGATATACCAGGAGGACCGGGATCGGGAGCACATGCTGGAGTTGATTGGGGCGATGAGCGAGCGCTACGGCGTGAGGGTGCACAGCTATGTGTTGATGCCGAATCATTATCATCTTTTGATCGAGATACGGAGCGGGAATCTTAGCGTGGCAGTGCATTGGCTGAACGTGGCGTATAGTGTTTGGTACAACCGGAAATACGGGCGTGTCGGGCCGCTGTTTCAGGGACGATTTCGATCTGAGGTGGTGGAGGCGGGATGGACGTTAGCGGTGCTGGACTATGTGCATTTGAACCCGATCAGGGTCAAAGGGCTGGGATTGGGGAAGGAGGCGAGAAAGGCGGAGCGAGCCGGAGTGTTGCGGCCGCCGGAACCGGAGCAAGTTGCGACGTGGTTAGGGGCCCTGCGTGAGTATCGGTGGAGTTCTTATCGAGCGTATGCTGGATATGGGGCCAAGACAGAATGGCTGGAGATCGGGAGATTGTTGGCAAAGGCAGGGAAAGGCGTTGCCAATGCGCGCCGTGCGTACCGTAAAAGAATCGAGGGGTATGTTCGGCAAGGAGTGCTGGAGCCGGGATGGAGTCGAACGAAAGGATTGCTGGCGATCGGATCGGCGGCATTTCTTGAAGGAATTAAGCGACGTGCAGGTCGGCTGGGGCGGGAATTGGCGGGGAAACGGGTATATCGGGAACAAGTAAAATTTGAGGCCGTGGTCCGGAAAGTGGAGCAAGAAAAGGGAGAGCGGTGGGAAGACTTTCGGGATCGGCATGGTGATTGGGGGCGCGATCTGGTATTATGGTTGGCACGGTGGACGACTGGTATGACCTTGAGCCAGATCGGCAAGCAGGTGGGCGAGCTGGACTATGCGTCCGCCGGGATGGCGATCCGGCGTTTTGAAATCTGTTGCCGACGAGAGAAAGAACTGTTCCGGATACGCGAAAAGCTAAAAAGGGATTTGGTGGCGTGACTGGAAAATGTTATATGTTGAGACGCGTCCCCAATATGCCCCAATATGCCGCGTTATATGTTGAGACGCGTCCCCAATATGCCGTCCCCAATATGCCGCTTACGGATAATATTATTCCCTTCCCTTGGCACGTCGTATCAAATGCCATTAGATATAATTTAACCGGGCCGAGTATTCCAAGGGATTTTACTCGTTTCTACGGATTTTTGAGGCAAAGGGAACTTTTCGGTGTTATCCGAGCTTACTACAACGTTCTTGGGCCAGAAAATTCTGTTTATACTGAAAATTATAGCAATACAACGCCATTTCCTTTTACCACCCCATGGATCGGGTGGAGAACATCGCCCCCGCCACTCTATCCGGGATACGATGGAAGCCAATTTCAATATACATGGGAATTTGGAATTGCTGGTGTAATAACATATTGGAACTTTACCAACGAATAAAAAAGAACGATAGACCCAAAATGGCTGCGGGTGGTTGAAACCAGGTCCGGATAGGCGCCGGTGCGAATCACCGACAAAGGCAAGTCCTTATGCCCCGGCGGCGCAGCGCCTTGTCCATTTTATTCACAGGCGCGCATTTGCCGGCGCAATCTTGTCAGGGCTTGACTTTCAGGGACTGAATAGATTGTTGAACAGCAGATTCATTCGCCGGATATTCATCTTTTAATATAACAAAGGAAACTACGACAATAATATTGCCTTTATGAATATAGACCCGGAGCAGCTTGTTTCCATCCGGCGTGTTCATAACGGCTTTGATAGCCTGATGCCCGCTGATTGTCAGCTTGCTTTCTGAAATTACTGCGCTGTCAAATTCTTTCGACATCTTAGAGGCGCATGCTTCAAAAGATTGGTCTTCCAGTCCCTCTTCCATGAGCAGGCAGGTATTATCTCCTTTGTGACACATTTGAGGACTGTCGCGCCGCCAACCATCAGGAATATTCATGGAAACGCCCAGCTCGGATATTTCCATGACTGCCTTGCCCAATATCCCGGCTTTACCGCAGCCCATGACAAGCAGCATGGACAGCAGCAGCAGGCATGACGCTATTTTTTTCGTCCTTTGCATTTTGCCTCCTGTTGTTCAAACACACCGTTATGACCGGTTGTTTGGTGAAGCGGCCGGTTTTTTTTTTGAATTACGGCAGGAATCATATAAGCCAGCGACGGCCAGAATCGGAACCACGAAAAAAATGGCAATAAAAGGCAAAAAGTCAAAGGCGGCCGCTGATATCAAGAGCGAACACCCGCTCCACGCGGATAAACCAACCACGGACATCGGCACCGCAGACACTGTCCGCCCCCAATGGAAATGGCTTCTTGTTCGGGGTTTTGAAGCAGCCCAGACGAGGAGCAGTGCAAGCAAAACAAACAGGCAACCTATTATTTTCCTGGAATCCATCACTTTTATCCGCTTGAATCCTTCATAAAGCCTCAAGTTTATACAGCCGCAACATGTTGTCATGTATACAACGACGGCAGAGACGGGGCAAGCCCTAAACTTGCGATCTGACAATTCCGAAAGTGCGCGGTTAATACCGGGGAACCCACGGTGCCGAATGAGTCAAATTGTTCCGGATTTTTTATTGACTCTAAATTAGCAATTTTGGATTGGGATTTTCAACACTGTACGGACGAATAATAGCGCTCCGCGACTATTGAGGATTATTGGACTGCCAAACTGTCAACGCCTCCGGATAAACCTGCAAAACCATCTCCGATGGGTGCAAACTCATCAATCTGTTCTGGATTTTGGGCGCTTAACTGGCAAGGGATTGCGGAATGGCGTTTCAACTACTGCACGAACCGTTTTTGGGAATGATATGCACTACGAAATTAAGGTCGGACGAGTCCGATTTCTTATAGCGGTGTGAAACGGATGCGTTCGGCGTCGCAACGGCATTGGGCCATAATGCGCATAAGCGCCAGTGTTTCGCGCGGATCCACAAACGGCACGGTTCCTGTCCGAATGGCCCGGGCAAAATCGCGATACACATCCACCGCAAATTGTTTGTTGACCGGTATGGTTTCTTCCTTGAAGGCGATCTGATCGGACGGATATTGCCGATTGGCGCTGGCTAATTTCCGATCCAGCCGTTTAGGCTTTAACGCGGCCTTGGAAAACCGGCGCACATGCAGTACATTGGATTGGCCGGTCTGGAGGGTAATTACTCCGGTTGTGCCGATTACTTCCAGGTCATACAACGACTGTGCGCACGCCTGATTAATATCCACCTCGCCAATCAAGCCCTGTTTTGTTTCAATCACGATCTTCACCACGTCCTCGGCGTCCCCCAGACTGGCGACCCGTCGCAAATTGCAAAATACGCGCCGCACGTCATATCCGACCAACTGCAGAACCTGGTCCAGCGCATGGGCGCCATAATTGTTCAACATGCCGCCGCCGTATTTTTGCAGGCTCTGCCAATCGTTGCGGCGCGAAAAGCCAAACAAGCCCCGGCGGACATGATAAACCGTTCCGATCTTGCCGGTGGCAATTAGACGGCGCACGTGCTGAAAATAGGCGGCAACCCGATGCGGTTGATATACGGTCAATCGCCGATGGCAGGCGCGGGCCGTCCGCGCAATATATTCGCCGTCACGGACGGTTGCCGCCATGGGTTTTTCCAGCATGACGTGCAGTCCATGGTGTAAGGCGGCGGAGGCCATTGGCCGGTGAAGATGTGTCGGTGCGGCAATGGCCACGGCCTGCAGGCCGTTCATTTTCAGCAAATGCCTGTAATCCGCGAACGCAGCACACCCGTACTCGTGCTCAGCCTCTGCGCGCCGGTCGCGCTCCGGGTCCGCCACGCCGATCAATTTAAACTCCGCGTGCTTGGCGAGGGTTGCACAATGAAATTGCCAGCCGATGCGGCCCAGACCAATGACGCCAATTTTCAGCTTGGTTTTGCGCATAGTTATTTGCCTTCTTGTTGTTCATGAATTGTGCGTGTCAGAAAAGTCATCGGATTTAGCGTTTATCATTTATCAATCGGTTTTGTTTGCATGGCTTGTTTAGTTCTTGACGACCTTGTCGACTCCGACGAGGACCGCGCCGGAGGCGGGCGCGAACATGTCCAGGCGGAGGTCCGCGTCGAAATGCCGGTAGTAATTTACGGGGACACGAAACCTCTGTCGAGCAGACATGCTAACCTCCTGTAATGATTGTCTGCTTCTCCTTCTTACGGAATCATTGTTCCCGCATTGCCCTGCTGTCAACTGCCGAACATTATTCCGGCAGGCTGATGGCATAGCGATAGGTCGCGAAATCGTAGCCCAGCCGCAAGGGGCAATATTCACTGATGGCCAGTTTCATGAACAATAGCCAGCGGCCGGTTCCGCGTTCCTCAACGACCTGCCAGTTCGAAAACCGCACGAATTGATGGTGCTCCGGGTGCCGCGTCTCAATCACGGCGATCGTTTTTTTCAGGAGGCACAGCCTCTCCGGGTCCACCTCGGCGATGTGGACCGCGAGGCGCATTTCGCACCCCCACCAGTTCGGGACGATGGGATTAAAGAGGACATAGACCTTGCCGGTTTTACTAGACGCGATCGTGCCGGGCCAGCTCGATCCTGAATACACAAGGCCGCCCTCCTCATCGGTCAACGGTTCCAGCGCGCTCCATGTTCGCCCATTGTCCGCCGAGACAGAACGGAATTTCACGCCCCACCCCCGCGTAATGTCGCTCACCAGGCCGCCGCCTTGCTGGCGCAGAATCGCGAAAACCCGGCCATCCGGAAACTGGCACACCTGCATTTCGCACGCCCCGCCCCCGCTTTGCCCGGGCGTCACTTCGAGCAGGGGGCCGCGCTGCCAATTGACCCCGCTTAAATCCGCGCGCCAGGTTCCGATCATGACTCCGCTTTTTAACCTCCCATCCTGGGTACATTCATAAGGCCACAGGAGTTCTCCGTTGCGCAGGACGATGAGGCGGTAATAGTAAGTGCTGCAGTCCAGGATTTCCGGCGCGGTCCAGGTGCATGCGCCGTCGCGCGAGTATTGCACCATGACCTCATGGCTCATTTTGCCGAAACTGCCTTCCTGGTCGGCATCCGGGCGATCACGCTGCCAGGACCGAATCAGGACGTTTTTCGCCGGGTCTAAAAAATAACTGCCCGGGGCTCCCGGATCGGCTTCGCTCGGGTTCGCCACGGGGCACCAATGCCGGCCGCCATCCTCACTTTCAGCCACGTAGCGGCTATTTGTCCCTATCTTTGTAACGACCGTCCGCATCACAATACTGGTCGCGCTGACATAGGCCGGGAACCCCATATCGCTGCACGTCGCCTCGTCGCCATCAAGAACAGGCCCCGTTTTGTGGACGACAATGCCGATGCCGGGATTGCAGCGGATCGTCAGCGGCCGGCAACGGCAGAACGGCCCGGGTTCAGCCGCATGGCGAACATCCAGTCCAACGGTCTGGATCATGACGGGGCCCTTGAACAGCGGCTTGAAACAGCGTTGGCGTATGGTAAGTTCGACGCCGTCTTGCGGCGGTGTCCGGCCCGGAAAGTGAACCAATACTTCCCGGCCATCGGCAAGGATGGCAAAAGAGTTGCGCGTAGCCAGAACATCCGCCTCGCTGGTCAACTGGTTCAACGGTTGGTCGTTCAAATAAAGCTGGCCCAGCGTCTCCGGCAACATTGGTCCGGCGCAGGGCCGCACCGCATCAGGCGCATCCATCAAGGTGCTCAGCCGATAGGGGTTATAGGCGCCCTCGTTAAACAACTCCTCCGGCAGCCGGGCGCGATAAACACTCCCGGCCACCGGCCGCCATTCCGGAGCGAACACATCCGATCCGCGAATCCATACTTTTTTGCCGGGCGCCGCGCGAAAACTGGGCACGCCAAAGTAATCAAATAGCGGGGTTTTTTCAGGCAGAATAATTTCCTCGCGGTACACGCCGGCGTCGATTACAACACTGTCATGCATCTTCGCCAGGGCCGCCGCTTTGGATATGGTCTTAAACGGCAACGTCTTTGTACCCGGATTGGCGTCGTTTGCCTTGGGATTTCGCTGGGCGACATGAAAAATCCGCCCCTTGCGTTCACTGCCGTTAGGAACATAAACTAACCTTTGCATATCACCTTCCTGTGACAACCTAACGTACTGACGTATGCGTTCAGGGAGATGGTGTATGAAATCGGAACGGATGCAAGTCAAAAACGACATATTTTGGGCGACATATTTTTGCAGTCACGGTTTTGCGGATGGCATGGATAAGCATGCCGTTGCCGTTTGCCTGTACGTGCCACTATGGCGGACAGGGCCACCACTAATAACAGTGTTCTGTCCCGGGGAAGGTTCCCTTTTCGACATCGGCCTTGTAGGCTTCGAAGGCCTTTTTCATTTCGGCGCCGAGGTTGGCATAGCGTTTGACAAATTTCGGAGTGAAATCGCTGAAGAGCCCGAGCAGGTCGTGCGTGACGAGAATCTGGCCGTCGCAATGGGGGCCGGCGCCGATGCCGATGGTCGGCGTCGGAATGGTCCTGGTAATTTCTTCGCCGAGGGCCGGCGGCATGCATTCGAGGACCATGGCAAATACGCCGGCCTCGGCCAGCGCCTGGGCATCGTGCAAGAGGGTTTGAGCTTCGGCCGGTTTTTTCCCCTGGACTTTATAGCCGCCCATGGCATGAATACTTTGCGGCGTGAGCCCGATGTGGCCTAACACCGGGATGC
>VSJD01000104.1 GCA_008636095.1 Kiritimatiellota bacterium
CGTTTTCAATAAGCGCTTTTACCGTGGGTGTGCGGAATGCGCCGCCTTCGATTTTCACGGCATCGGCGCCGGCTTCCTTGACGAAGCGGCCGGCATTTTCAATGGCCTGTGAAATGGACGCCTGGTAGGACATGAAGGGCATGTCGGCCACGACCAGGGCGGACTTGACGCCGCGTGCCACGGCGGCTGTATGGTGGAGCATCGCTGCCATGGTCACCGGCAAGGTGTCGGCATAGCCAAGCATCGTCATGGCCAGGGAGTCGCCCACCAGCAGTAGCGGCAGACCCGCTTCGTCGAGCAGGCGCGCAGTGGTGTAGTCATAGGCCGTCAGGCACGCGAACTTGGCGCGGCCTTTTAAGGCCTTAATTTTGCCGGCGGTCCATTTGGATTCGGTGGGCATGATTTGGTGTGTTTCCTCCGGCAGTGTGGCAAATTTGGTTCGAAAAAAGCGGAGGCGATCTTGGGCCGCCTGCGGGCTTCCCGCGCTTGCGCATACACGAGTATTGCGCTGCGTGCGGCGCGCCCACAGTCGACCCAAGCTTGCCTTGTTTTTCGAATCCGCCTTCGGCGGAACCTAAATTCGCCACACGGTGACATCGGACTTCGCGCCGCGCTACGCCCGAGAAAAGCAAAATCTTTTCTTTTTTCGCGTCATTTCGCGTGTTTTGCGGGCAAATCTTTGTTTCCCGATTGCCTGTTTCTTGCTGCCCCCTGATCTCTGACCGCTGACCTCTGTTTTCACTACCATTTTTTTGCAAACAAAACCACCTTGTGCGTATCGCTCAGGCCGGCAAGCACGTCGGCGACCGTGCCGGTTTGGCCCGGAATTACCAAGTCCGGTCGGACATCGTACAAGGGCTGGACCACGAACCGGCGCAGGGTCCAATGCGGATGGGGGATCACGATGTGCTGTTCCTGGATCTGCAGGGCGTCCGCATAAATAATGTCGATATCCATTGGGCGGGGTGCATTTATTACCGTATTTGGCACACGGCCGATTTTTTGCTCCATGAACTGAAACGTCTGCATAAGCTGGGAGAGGGGAATCAGCGTCTTGACGATCAGGATGGCGTTTAGAAAATTAAGCGCCTGGAATTCCGGGGGCACGTCCACCGGCTCCGTCTCATAAGCCGGCGATTGATCTGCCGACACGATGCCGGGACTGTCCAGAATAATGGCCTTGGCGTTTTGTAAATGCGCCAGCCGATCCCCCATATTTGATCCAAGACTTAGCCCGACTTCCATGATTTATTTTCCTGATTTATGTTCATGTATAGGGATTTCAATCCCGCCGGGTCAGGGGGGCCGGCCTACAAAAAACATGTAGGCCCGGTGCCCACACCGGGTGTCTTAAAAGTTGCGGCGTTAGCCGCCTAATTTAATGCGCCAATCCGCAATGCGTCGCTTCATTCCTTGATGTCCAGGACATCCAGCATGCTGTAAAGCCCCGGCTTGCGCGCGGTCACCCATTCTGCCGCGCGCAGGGCGCCCATTGCGAAACAGTCGCGACTACTTGCGCGGTGGGTCAACTCCAGCCGCTCCCCCTCGGTAGCGAAGAGAATGGTATGATCGCCCACCACGTCGCCTGCCCGCACGGCGTGAATGCCGATTTGTGACGCCGGACGTTCTCCTACCAGGCCCTGCCGGCCATGGGCCGCTACATCGTCCAGTTTGAAGCCGCGCGCGGCGGCGGCCGTTTCCGCCAGCCGCAGGGCGGTCCCGCTCGGCGAATCTTTCTTGTGGCGATGATGGGTCTCGATGATCTCGATATTGTAGTCCCCCAGGGCGCCGGCGGTTTTCTTGACCATGGCAAACAGAAGATTCATGCCAAGGCTCATGTTAGGCGCCCAGACAACAGGAATATGGGCGGCGGCTTTCCGGATGGTCTCCGTTTCCGCTCCGTTCAAGCCGGTAGTACCGATAACCATGGGTTTCTTCAGTTCTGCCGCCAGCATCGCATGCCTGGCGGTGGCCGAGGGGAAACTGAAATCCACAAGCGTGTCCACTTTCTGAAAAGCCTTGCGGCTGTCAGCCGTCAGCAGTACACCGATATCCGCGATACCCGCGATGATCCCGACGTCTTTTCCCAAGAGCGGACATTGCTCCGCTTCCACGGCCCCGGTCAGGTGCAGGTTCGGCGAACGGGATGCGCACCGGATCAGGGCCTGGCCCATGCGCCCGGCTGCGCCCAGGATGGCTATCTTCAGTTTGGCTGGTGGATGATTGGTAGTAGGCATGCTGGCGTTCCTTTGTCTCAGGTGTTCAGTGTTCGGTGTTCAGGGTTCGGCCTGTTTTTGCCCAAGGCCTCGGCGAGTGAGCTATCCAAATACATCTTGCCTTCTGGTTCATTGGTCATGCTCCACCGAACACTGAACACCCTGTCAGCCCTTCATTTCAGATCAACTTTACTTTCCGCAGGGTTTCGGCCAGCCGGTTTTTCAGGGCCGGACTCATGGCACATAGGGGCAGGCGATACGTTTCTTCGATTTGGCCCATCATGGCCAGCGCCGCTTTAACCGGGATGGGGTTGGTATCAAGAAACATGTCGCTGAACAACTGGAAAAAAGTTTGGTGCAGGCGCCGGGCATCTTCCCAACGCCCGTCCAGCGCGGCGTGAACCATATCGGCCACGGGTTTGGGCGCAAGGTTGCCGGCCACGCTGATGACGCCCTTGGCGCCCACCGCCATCATGGGTAGCGTCAGTGGATCGTCACCGCAGAGCACGCACAGGTCACAAAGCGCCATGATCTGGCTCACGCGCGGCACACTGCCGGCGGCCTCCTTGATGGCTTTGATATTCGGATGTTGTGCCAGCCGGGCAACGGTGTCCACGGCGATTTCCACGCCACAGCGGCCGGGAATATTGTATAGAATTACCGGCAGACCAAGATCGGCGATGGCGCTGAAATGGCGGTAAAGCCCCTCCTGGTTGGGTTTGTTGTAATAGGGTGACACCTGGAGCGTGCCATCCGCGCCCACTCGCAGGGCAAACCCGGTGAGTTCCTGCGCCTCGCTGGTGGAATTGGCGCCGGTGCCGGCAATGACTTTGATTCGGCCGCGGCAGGTTTCCACGGCGGTCTCGATAACTTTTTTATGTTCATTGTTATCCAGGGTGGGGGATTCCCCCGTCGTGCCGACGGGCACAATACCGTCCATGCCGCCCTGGATTTGCAGTTCGATCAGTTCTTTGAGTTTGCCGTAGTCCACCTGGTTGTCTTTGGTAAACGGGGTGACAATGGCCGTATATGCGCCTTCAAACATGATTCAAATCCTCCTGGTAAATTAAAACGTGGCCGTGAATCCCGCCGGCGGCAAATCAATCATGGTCCGTAAGCCCGGCGCGGCTTTTACAATGGATCGGATGGCGTTGATCGTGATTGCGCAGGTTGCGATATCCCCGTTCACGCCGCCGGGAATCATGGTCGTAAAGGCCGGCTCCCCGTCAATCTCCACCTTGTCGAACGATGCCGGTTCCCCCACCGCTGCGCGAAAATGGAGCTTAATGATTTCCTTGCCTTTGCACGTGGCGCGGCCGATCTGTTCCACCCCGCACGCCTCTCCACGCCGAATGGGTTTGTAGCCTGAGCGGATTTCCCGTTTGGCGATCACCGGATGCAGCGATTCTGTCACCCGCGTTAATTTCCATCCCAGATGGTGGGCGATCATGTGCATGGATTCCGTGAGCCCGACGTGCCGCAGAGTCCCGGCGCGCACCTTGGCTTGAAACTGGGACTGCGTTAGGCCGGCCCCGATTTTCTGCTGGAATGGAATGCGTCGCGGCGACGCATCCTGAATCCGGGAAACGCGGATACGATCCACGCGCTGGCAGACTGCCGTCAGGATACACGGCAGAAAATCCATGAGATAGCCGGGATTAACACCCGTGCCGACGCAGGCCACGCCGTGTTGCTTGCAGATGACGTCCAGGCGTTTGGCGATCTGCGGCTGAGTTTTCCAGGGGAACGCCAATTCCTCGCAAGTGGAAACGATGTGCAGTCCCGCCCTGGCCAGTTCACCGACCTGCGGCTCCAAGCGCTTCAAACTCGAAACGGTGGTCAGCACGGCCACGGATGCCTGGACGCCCTTCATGGCGGCGTCCAGGTTGCGGTGCACAACGACGCCCGTTCGCTTTTTGATTCCGCACAACTTACCCAAGTCTTGGCCGGCCTTGTCCGGCGCCGGGTCCACCGCGCCGACAATCTGGATCGTCCCGCGTTCCAATGCATACCGTACCGCTTTTTGTCCCAAGGGTCCCAATCCTATCTGGATGATATTGATCATGAATAGATGCCTTTCGTCAAATTAAGCCTGCCTGCCCGCAGTGCTACAGCGTTGCAGGCGCGGCGCACGAACGCCTTGCCCGTTCGTCTTCGCTCAGGGCCTTGAGCATTGTCGAAACGGCTCAAGGTTAACCCTTTGCCGCGCCGGAAGGCAAACCCTGCCTTCGTTCCGAGTTCAGGCCGAGGGGAGCAAGTCCCGTCCTTCGGGACGTGTCGAAGCCCGAAGGGCGGACATTTAACACCAGAGGCGAGAAATGTCCGGGTTAAAGGAATAAACTATGGTAAACCCATCTCAAGTCAAGATAAAAAAGGTTTAAAAAAAGGTTAGCGCTGTCTGCCATTGGGCCATCCGATTGTTGCATTTTTTACTTGCGTTGCCGTTATTTTTGGATAAATTATAGGTATAAATTTGTTCATGTCTTTTTTTTGCACACGGGAGATGTTCATGAATACAGTTCAAGACCAATCGCCCGTTACGTCGTTGGCTGTTTGGGCTCTGATTCTCGGCATTGCCTCACTGGTCTTCTGCTGTCTGCCGGTGGCCATTCCAGCCATTATTTGTGGGCACCTGGCACGCTCACGGATCGAGCAGACGCCCGAGGCGGCGTCCGGCAGGGGTATGGCAATGGCGGGTCTCATAATGGGCTACGCGAGCGTTGTAGCGTTTATTCTGGCCTGTATCCTTGGTATTATCACGGCCCTGACTATCCCGGCGGTCATCAAGCTGTGGGACGACGTGCCGCGTAACGAGTGCCGGGATAATCCGGTTCAATAAATGTCTAACAGACAACATTTTTTAATTGCGGCCAACGGCTGCCTTATATTATAATTTTAACAACAACACAACAAGGAGGTGGGTCATGACGGAAGGAAAAGTGGACGTAAAATTCGGCGAGTGGATTCAGCAAGGCTGGGAACTTTACAAGGCCAATATCGGCGTTTGGATTGTCGCCTCCCTGCTGGCGATCGTCATCAGCGTCGCCACATTAGGCATTCTCAGTGGGCCGATGATGGCCGGCTTGGCCTGGATGGCCCTGGTGCTTGTGGATCGGAAAGAACCCAAGCCGCAGATGGGCGACGTGTTCAAGGGGTTTGATTATTTCCTCCAGTCCTTTCTCTTTTTCCTGGTCTGGGGAGTTATTATGATGGCGATTTCGGCCATAAGTTTAATCCCCTGCATCGGCCCGCTGGTGGTGATTGTTGTTTCCATCGCGCTCCACACGGCCCTGATGTTTGGCGTGTTCCTGATCGTGGATAAGAAGATGGAGTTCTGGCCGGCATCCATGCTGAGCCTGAACGTGGTGAAGCCGAATTTCTTCCCGTTCCTCGGTCTGCTGGTCGTGGCCATGCTGATCGGTCATGTTGGTGCGATCGCCTGCGGAATTGGTGTCATTGTTACCATGCCCATCGCGGTCTGTATCCTGGCGGTGGCCTATCGGAATGTGTTTGGCGTTCAGGCCGCGGCCTAAGCGGAATGGTTGATGGTTAATGGTTAATGGAACATGGTTCATGAAAAGAATGGAAACAATGCCTGCGCCGTTTTCTGCAACATCAGTCCATTTACCATTGACCATTTGCCATTCTTTGGTGACCATCAACCATTAACCATTTGTCTTTGACCATGTTCATTTTGAACGTTGAGTGTCCCGGCCGTGCCGGCGGATATCGAGTCGTGCTAGCTCACCACCTGCCGCTAGCACTCATCGCCGGTGGGGTTCTTCTGGTAGTGGCGCTCCTGCCGTTGGATCGAATTCCATATACGATTTGCACGTTTCTCCGACTCACCGGCTATCCCTGTCCCAGTTGCGGGCTGACCCGCGGTTTTGTTGCCATGGCCCACGGTAAATGGCTGGCCGTTTTGTACGCGTGTCCATTAGCGGCTTTGCTCTATACTGCCACGGCACTGATATTTGCCGTTAACACGGCGGCCCTGCTGTGCGGAGTGCGCCTGACTCCTGGCCGTGGGCTCAAGTGGCGCGCACGCGCCTGGGTGGTCTTCCTTTGCTTTTTCGGTTTACTGATCCTGTTCAATTGGTTATACAGGCTGGCGCTGGGACTGAAGTGAAGCGGATGGTGGGAAACGGAGGAAGTAAACACCGAACATCCAACATCGAACGCCCAACGTCGAATGGAAGAGCGGAAGACCGAAACTATGATCTCTGGCGAGCGTTCGCTGAACACTGATAACTGGTCTTTCACATGGATTCTGTTGACCAACTATTAACTGCTTGGTTTCAAGACGTGTTCCGCCGGACGTTTCCCGGCGTGGGCGATTTTGCCGATGTAGTCGCCGTAGCCGCCAAGGATGCGGCCTTTGGCGATTACCAATGCAATGCGGCCATGGCCCTGGCCAAGCAAATGAAAAAGCCGCCGCGCGCGATTGCCCAGGCGGTGGTGAACCACAAGCCCTGGCATGAAGCCGTTGCCGCTCTGGATCTGGCCGGGCCGGGGTTCATCAATATTAGACTGCGCGATGATTGGCTTGCCGGCCGGTTGGAAGTAATGGCGCGTGACGAGCGTCTGGGTGTGTCGTTCCCCGGTGCGGACCGCACGGTCGTCCTGGATTACTCCAGTCCGAACGTGGCCAAGCCGATGCATATCGGTCATATCCGTTCAACCGTGATCGGCAACGCCCTGGACCGGCTCTACCGGTTCCTGGGCTATCGCGTCATCGCCGACAACCACCTGGGCGACTGGGGCACGCAGTTCGGTATCCTGATCATGGGGTATCGTCATTTTGTTGATCGCCAGAAATTAAGCGCGACGCCCGTCGAGGAACTGGAACGAATTTATGTCCTGAGTTATGAAAAGTCCGAGGCCAGCGCGGAGTGGAAAAACCAATGCCGGCAGGAGCTGGTCAAACTGCAGGCGGGCGACAAGGAAAATCTTTTGCTGTGGAAACAGTTTGTGGATCTTTCGATTGCCGAGTTTGAGCATATGTACCGGCGGCTGGGGGTGAAGTTTGATCTGACGCGCGGCGAAAGTTTTTACCATGACCGCCTGCCGGCCACGATCACCAGGCTCGAACAGCAGGGCTTGGCCCGCGAAAGCGAAGGCGCCCTGGTGGTGTTTCTTGAGGAGGAAAAACTGCCCGTCTGCATTGTCCGCAAGAGTGACGGCGCCTTCAATTACGCCGCGACCGATATTGCCACGGTCTTGAGTCGGGTCGCGGAGTTCCAGCCGGAGCTTGTTGTCTATGTGACCGACGAGCGCCAGCAACTCCATTTTGCGCAAATTTTCGCCATCTGTAAACGGTTGGGTATCCCAACGCATCTGGAGCATGTCTGGTTCGGGCTGATGCGCCTGCCGGAGGGCACGTTTTCCACGCGCCAGGGCAACGTCATTAAACTGGAAAAATTGCTGGACGAGGCCGAGAGTCGGGCGCTGGCAGTGGTCAGGGAAACCAGCCCGGAGATGCCGCCGACCCAGCAAAAGGAAGTGGCCCGGGCGGTAGGGATCGGTGCAGTGAAATATGCCGACCTCAGCCAGAACCCGCAAAGCCTGGTGACCTTCAGTTGGGATAAGGCCTTGGCGCTAAACGGTAATTCCGCGCCTTACCTCCAGTATGCCTATGCCCGCATTCGAAGCGTCGAAGACAAATACCGGGACCAGTTTCCGGGCAAGGATCTGGCGTCCTTTACATTGGTACTGCAAGAGAGCGTTGAGCGTCAACTGGCCCTTCACCTGGTGCGCTTCGCGGAAATTGTGCCGTTGGCGGCGCGCATGGCCAAGCCCAGCGCGCTGGCCGATTATCTATACGAACTGGCGGGTCTCTACAACAGCTTTTACCAGAACGTGCCGTTTCTCAAGGCGCCCGAGGGTGTCCGTGAAAGCCGCGTGCGGCTGTGCGGTCTTGTGGCGCGGGTGCTGCGGCATGGGCTGAACCTGCTGGGCATCGAGACGCCCGAGCGGATCTGAAGAAATGCAGGATCAATTCTGGATTCTCGTTTTTACGGGAATGACAGAATGGGGCGTATACATGTCATTCCCGACTTGATCGGGAATCCAAGATCAAAGAACGCTATTTGGTTTTAATCCGTGTTCAATCGTGGCAAAGAATCTTTCCAATCAACAATCTTCTCCCACCCGCGCCCAGGCGGCGGCGATCATTGAGCGCTGGCTTGTAACCGGCGATTTTCCCAACCTGATGCTGGAGAACGTGCGCGAACATCGCGCGTTTCTCATGGAGCTGGTTTACGGTATCGTGCGCTGGAAGCGGCTCCTGGACTGGGTCGTCGCCCGTTATGTACGGCGCTCGCCATTGACCTCCCAGCAGGCGTTCCTGCTGGTCGGGTTGTACCAGCTCCTGAAGATGACCGAAGTGGCGCCGTTCGCCGCGGTCCACGAAACTGTGGAAGCCGCGAAAGCGGCCCTTGGCGCGCGCCAGGCCGATTTTGTGAATGCGATCCTGCGCCGGACCCTGCGCGAAAAGGATGCCCTGCTGGCGGAATTGGATCGCCAGCCGCTGGGCATCCGACAATCCCATCCGGATGAACTGCTTGAGCGCTGGATTCGGCATTTCGGGCTTTCTCCCACCGAAGTCTTGTGTGCCTGGAATAATCAGCGTGCCGATGTGATTATCCGTGTCAACCAGTTGAAGACCACGCCGGAGGCTTATCTCAAAACATTGACGGTGCTCGGGGTGGGGGACCAGGTTTGCCCGCACGCTTTCCCCGCATGTTTTACCCTGGCACATGGCATGCGGGTTACCGACCTGCCGGGCTACGGGGAGGGTCATTTCATGGTCATAGATCCGGCTGCGATTCAGGCCGTAGACCTGCTGGATCCCCAGCCGGGGGACCATATCCTGGACGCCTGCGCCGCGCCGGGGGGTAAGACCGCACTCATCGCCGAGCGTCTGCGGCTCAAGGGGCAACTCGTGGCCATGGATCTGCGTGCCGACCGCTTGCCGCGTCTGCGCGCCAATCTGGAGCGCCTGGGCTGTGCCGCTTTTGTTAAGGTGGTGCAGGGCGATGCCAAGCGCTTGCGGCCGGAGTCCTTCGGGCGTTTTGACCGTATTCTGTTGGATGTGCCCTGCAGTAATACCGGGGTTGTCCGGCGCAAGCCGGACGTCCGCTGGCGGTTTTCGAAAGCCGGGTTGACGCGCCTGGGCGTCGCCCAGCGTGAATTGCTGGAACGCGCGGCTGGTTTGGTGAAGCGTGGCGGTAGTATTGTTTACAGCACATGCAGTCTGGAGCCGGAAGAAAATAATCTACTGATCTCCGCCTGGCTGAAGACGCATCCCGAGTTTCGCCTGCAGAGTTCCCGTCAGTCTTTTCCACCGACCTCAGGGCAGGATGGTGCCTATGCCGTGTTGCTTACGGCGAAATAGACCGTGCCTCAAGGTTGACTCGGTCCATCCATGCGCGGAGTCACGTTCGATGGCCACGGATGGTTCCGTGCTACGGTCCTACACGGGCCATCAGCTCTTTGTAACAGCGCTCGTCAACAGAAAACCCTAACTGACGGAAGCGAGCCTGGAGATCAATATTGAAGCCATAAGATAGCGCCGCAACCCAGAACGTGGTTCGGAACGCCTCGTTACTGCGATTTTGGTAGCGTGTATGGTCTTCCGGTCCGAAGGTCTGGATCACACGCATCGTACGCGCGAGTGGTCTGCCGTAGTCTTTTCGTTCTTCGGCCAAAGCCATGAACACATAAGCCACCGTCATGAATGTATCGAACGTCTCGTCAGTCGATGTTTGGGGATCGTTGTATGT
>VSJD01000103.1 GCA_008636095.1 Kiritimatiellota bacterium
TGCCACCTGAGCGTGGCCTTCACGTAAAGCATGATATCCTCGAGTGACGAAGACGGCCGACGTTTCCCCGCTTTCGCGAATCATAGCCAGGATGTCGTCGGACAGTTCGAAGTTTCCGGGCGTGTTGAGAATATCGAACACCGTGGCATGCTGGAATATGTTGGCCAGGGCCTCTGAGAATACGGCGTTCATGGGGCCGTCAATCTTTCCGCCCAGTCGGTCGCGACGCGGTGTATTGAGTGTGATGTTGTGTCCGAGTTCGTGGAACAGGGAAGAAAAAATGATGCTCTTTCCCAGGTAGTCCGGGTAGCACGTTATCGAAGGTGGGTGCGAGAACCATTGCGCCATGCAGCCGTTCAGCGCTGTTTGCTTGAGGATGACCTGCCGATGCATAGCATCAGGACAGGTGTTCCCATTGCAGTAGTTCAACTGCAGTTGGTGGGCAACATCCATTACATATTCGATCGTGCCGCGACGTGTTGCGTCCAGTTCGTTTTGGTCAAATACCTGGGTGCCGTTCGGCGGAAGATATCCCGGCATGGTTGTGCCGATCTCAGTCGGTGCACTCGGTATGGTGATGCAACGCTTAACTGCTGCACTGCGCCGGCAGGACCAGTCAATTGGACGCAGAGATACGCGGACGGCCACTGTGGTGTCGCGGCTGCCATCGTCATAGTGCCCGGTAATGCTCACGGTGTAGTTTCGATTGGTGTCATGGTAGGCATGCTGGGCCGGGAAGAAGCGCGTGTCCTTTGTCCCGTCATCCCAGTCAAACGTGAACGGTGCCCGGGGACAGCGGGAATCTGCGCCACGGATGAACGCCGGAGATCCCTGTATTATCTCGACCTGGACGCTAAGCGAACGATTGACGGCGAGAACCGGCCGAAAACTGAACTCTGGTCGCGCTTCGGAGGTAAAAACAACGCAGAATAAGCATGCCGGGATCGTCCCGTAACGAAACGGGAGCGCTACATCCTTATAACACACTGTTCGGGAGAACATTCTCGAGCGGTGCAGGAGATCAACAAGGCGCCAAGAGCGCCGCACTTTGCGTGTGAGCATACGTTCTCGCGGTGATTCGCCCGCCCTTCTTTGCAGTGATAGGTGACGGAGTAAATATATCAGATAGATGCCGCCCAAAGAAGAGAAATATCACGTTTCATGAATTGGCTCTGGCGGCGCTTTTCTGGGCGCAACAAAACCTTGCATTGGACAGGTGTATCCGGTATCAATACCCAGGTTCGCGCGTAAGCGCGCAAATCGGGAATGGTTAATGGGGAATGGCTGATGGTTGATGCGGCCTGATTGATCCGCTCGTGGTACATGGCAAGCTATCTGCCATTATCCATTGACCATTAACCATTCTGTTGTGGATCATTTAACGGATAGGAGGCCTATAGTGAAAGACATTGCCGTGGAGGATGTGCGTAATTTCGTTCTGTTGGGTCACACCGGCAGTGGCAAAACCATGTTGTGTGATGCCTTCCTTTATAAGCTCGGCCTGACCGAAAAACAAGGGCAGGTCAGCGCCGGCACCAGCTTGAGTGATTTTACTGAGGAAGAAATCAGCCGCAAGATCAGTCTGTATACCCAGTCTTTTACGGGCGTCTTCAAGACCAAGCAAGGCCAGAAAATCCAGATGACCTTCGTGGACACCCCGGGATTCGACGATTTTTACGGACAAGTACTCTGCGCCAGTCACGTGGCCGATGCGGCCTTGATCACCATTGATGCCACCGCCGGTATCCAGGTGGGCACCAACCGCGTTTGGCGCCGGTGCGCGGCGTTGGGTCTGCCCCGGGGCATTGTAATTACAGGGCTCGATAAGGAAAACGCCAATTTTGCTAAAATCCTGGCCGACGCCCAGAAAGTCTGGGGTCCGAAATGTGTGCCGGTTGTGTTTCCCGTAGCGGGCGGCGTGGTCGAAGTCCTGGGTGCGACGGCACCGGCGGGCGCCACAGCGCCTGTGGGCGTTTCCGCCGCAGATTGGCAGGCGTATAAAAGCGCGCTCATCGAGCGGGCGGCCGAGACGGACGATGCGCTCCTGGAAAAATACCTGGGTGGCACGGAATTGACGGACGATGAAATTGCCAAGGGCCTACGTGTGGCGGTGTGCGCCGGCAGTCTGATTCCCGTCTTTGCCGTTATGACTCCCAAGGACATCGGTGTTAACGAATTGCTTGGCGGCATTGTTCGCCTTTTCCCAGCCCCCCTGGAGCGGACTATCAAGGACACTGCGGGCACGGCGATCAATCCCGCCACGGAAGCGCCTTTCGTAGGTGTGGTCTGGCGGCACGTGACCGATCCCTATGCCGGCAAGTTATCCTATGTGCGCATCTACGGCGGTACGTTGAAGGAGAACACGGAGGTTTTCAATGCCACTAAGGGCCAGAAGGAAAAGATCGGGGTTCTTCTCCAGCCCCAGGGCAAGAAACCCTCGCCGATCACGGAGGCGCGCTCCGGTGATATAGTGGCGCTGCCGAAATTAAAGAACACGGGGCTTAATGACGTCCTGTGCGCGGTGGGGCAGAAAGTGGCGTTTGAGCCGGTCGTGTTTCCGAGCCCGGTGGTGTCGGTGGCGGTCTTGGCCAGGAACCAGGCCGATGACGACAAGCTCGGGATCGCGCTCACCCGCGCCGTGGAAGACGATCCGACCCTGGTGGTGGAGCGGCACGCAGATACACGCGAGACGGTGCTTTCCGGGATGGGCGATGCACACCTGGAACTCGTCCATGATCTGATGAAAAAGCGCAGCAACCTGGACGCGGAATTCAAGGTGCCGAAGGTGGCCTACAAGGAAACGGTAACCGGCCTTGGTGACGGCCATTACAAACACAAGAAGCAGTCCGGCGGCCGCGGGCAGTATGCGGAAGTGTATTGCAAGGTCCAGGCGAAACGAGCGGACGAAGCGGAGTGGTTCGATGACGCGGTCGTCGGGGGCGTCATTCCGAGGAATTTCATACCGGCCTGCGAAAAGGGGTTTTTGGAGGCCATCCCGCACGGCGTGTTGGCTGGCTACCCGGTGGTTAACGTGAAAGTCTCCGTGTATGACGGTTCCTACCACGATGTGGATTCCTCGGAAATCGCGTTCAAGATTGCCGCCGCACGCGCATTCAAGGAGGCCTTGATCAAGGCCAAGCCCGTCCTGCTGGAGCCGATCATGACCGTGCGCGTTATGGTACCGGAGCAATCCATGGGCGACATCAACGGCGATCTTAACCATCGGCGCGGGCGCATCCTGGGTGTGGATATGGAAGACGGTGTGCAGGTTATCACTGCGGAAGTACCCCAGGCTGAAATGTTCCGGTATTCCTCCGAATTGCGCAGTATCACGGGCGGGCGCGGATCATTTGAAATCAAGTTTGCCCGGTACGATGTCGTGCCCAACACGATTGCCCAGAAGGTTATTGCCGGCGCCGAGAAGAAGAAGGAAGCGGAGGAATAGGCGGACGCCGGACGACAGACGACGGATGACAAGCGTTTAGCGTTTTGTTGACCTCTGACTTCTGGTCTCTGACCTCTGCTTGGGTGTCGGAGGTCGGCAATCGAAAATCGAAAATCGAAAATTGGAAATCGAAAATTCGATAACAGGGGCGTTGGAACATTGCGAGCTGTGCCCGCGCCGGTGCGGGGTCAATCGGGCGATGGGGTGCTTGGGCTATTGTCGCGCCGGGCGCACGACGCAGATTTTCCGGTATGGATCGCATTCCGGCGAGGAGCCGCCCATTTCCGGCACGCGCGGGTCTGGCGCCATTTTTTTCAGTCGGTGTACATTGCGTTGTGTTTATTGCCAGAATTATCCCTGGAGCCAGGAAGGGAGCGGCGAGACCTGCACGGTCGAGGAACTGGCTGGAATCCTTGACGCTCTTCGCGCGGAAGGCTGTCATAACTGGAACTTGGTGAGCCCAACGTCCTGGTTGCCGATGATTGTCGAGGCATTGAAGTGCGTGCGCAAGGCTGGCCAAAACCTGCCGGTTGTGTATAATACCAGCGGATTTGAACGGGTCGAGACCGTACGCGCCATGGCGGGAAAAGCGGATGTTTATCTGACTGACCTGCGCTACGCCAGTTCGGAAGACGCCGCACGCGGGTCCGATGCCGCAGTATATGTGCAGTACGCCCGGGCAGCGGTGCTGGAAATGTGGCGCCAGGCCGGGCCGCTCGTGGTAGATGCCGCGGGCGTTGCAATGCGTGGCGTGATATGCCGGCTGTTAATCCTGCCCGGACTGGCGCGCGAGGCCTGCGCCTCGCTGGAATGGCTGGCGGAACAGATTGGACCAAAGATGGCGGTGAGCGTCATGGCGCAATACACGCCGACGTATCGGGCAATTGGCCAGGTTCCGTGGGGCCGGGTTATTACCCGCGCGGAATATGACGTTGTGTGCCGGGCGGTTGAACGATTAGGATTCACCGAAGGATGGATTCAGGATTTCGGCGCCGCGCCCGGCGGCAAGCTGGCGGGGTTCAATATGTCGCCGCGTCGAAAGACGGAATGACGAAAAACGTAAAAACGAAAGAAGGATCATAATAAGACAAGGGGACAATCATGAGTGGGCATAGTAAATGGAAAACCATCCAGCATAAAAAGGGCGCGGCGGATGCTGCGCGCGGGCGAATTTTCAGCAAACTAAGCAAGGAAATTTCCATCGCGGCGCGCGCTGGCGGCGGCGATCCCGTCATGAATCCGGCCCTGCGCACGCTGATTGCCAAGGCCAAAAGCAGTAACATGCCGGCCGATAATGTGGAGCGTGCCATCAAGAAGGGCACGGGTGAGTTGGCTGGCGGTCAGCTTGAAGAAATCACCTACGAGGGCTATGCCGCTGCCGGCGTGGCCCTGGTCATCAAAGTCCTGACCGACAACAAGAACCGGGCGGCCTCGGAAATCCGGCATATTTTTACGAAATTCGGCAGTAACCTGGCGGGCCAGGGTGCGGTGGCGCGCACGTTCAAGCGCAAGGGGCAGATTCTGGTGGAAGCCGCCACGGTGGAAGAAGACAAACTTATGGGTATCGTGCTCGATGCCGGCGCCGAGGATATGCAACAGGACGGCGAAGTGTTCGAGATCATTACTACTCCCGCCAGTTACCAAGCCGTGGTTGATGCGCTGGAAAAGGCCGGCATCAAATCCGCCAGCTCGGAAATCGTGCTGATTCCGGACGCCTTTGTGCCGGTGACCGATAAAACCACAGCCGGCAACATTGTCAAGTTCATCGAAACCCTCGAAGAGAATGAGGACGTCCAGAACGTTTATTCCAACATGGACGTGAATGAAGCTATTTTAAAGGAGATGGAACAGAAGTAAAATGTATTTTCGATTTATGATTGTCGATTTGCGATTAAAGCATGATGCTTGAATTTTTTTATCAAATCGGCGACCGGCAAAACGAAAATTGGGAATAACCTCCGGGTTTCAGCGTCCCATCATGTATTTAAAATCGGCAATCGGCAATCGAAAATCGGAAATTAACGGCGGCCGCATCCTGGGCGTGGATACCTCCCTGCGTTCCACGGGGCTGGGTTTGATCCAGGTGCGTGGATCGCGCTTGGAACTTGTGGAGCAGGCTTTGGTGAAAAATCCGGCTGCCTGGTCCCTGTCGCAATGCCTCGCTCATTTGCACGCGGCGATCGGCGAAATCCTGGAACGGGGCAAACCCGGGGCCGTGGCCATCGAAGGCATTTTTTTTTGCAAGAATGTGCGCACGGCCGTTGTCCTGGGCGAGGCGCGCGGCGTGGTGATCGCCGTCTGCGCAGTGGCCGGGGTGCCGGTGTATGAATATTCCCCGCGCCGTGTCAAGCAGGCGGTGGTCGGATTCGGTGGCGCAGGTAAGGACCAGGTGATCCGAATGGTGACGTCGCTCCTGGGCTTGCGCGAAGCGCCTGCGGAGGATGCCGCCGACGCTCTGGCCATTGCCATCTGCCATGCCCATGCGGGAAAATACGGGGCGTTGATGGGTACGAAGGAAATATGATCTCATTCCTTGAAGGTATATTGGTGGAGAAGACGCCGACGCGCGTGGTACTGAACGTCGGCGGGGTGGGCTACGAAGTATTCATTCCGTTGAGCAGTTTTGACAAATTGGGCGCTCCCCCGCAAACCTGCCGCCTGCTGACCTGCGACTACATCCGCGAAGACCAGCATAGTCTGTTCGGCTTCGTGAGCGAAGCGGAACGCAAGTTGTTTGTCTTGCTGATGAGCGTCAGCGGCATCGGGCCCAAACTGGCCCTGAGCGCCTTGAGCAGTTTGACCGTGCGCGAAATGACCGGCGCCATTGCCGGCGGCGATATCAAGCGGCTTGGCGGGGTGACCGGCATCGGCAAGAAAATCGCCGAGCGCATGGTGGTGGAATTGCGCGACAAGCTCTCCGCCACCGAGGGACTCTCAGCCGTCGCTTCCAGCAGTGCGGATTTGGGAGGCGACCATCGTATGCGCGATGCCGTGCTGGCGCTGATTTCCCTGGGCTATAAACAGGCCGACGCCCAGAAGATGGTGGCGACGGTTATAGGGAGTGGCAAACCAGGTCTTTCCGTCGAAGATATTGTCCGTAAGGCATTAACCCGCTGAAAGATGTGGCCGCATCGGCCCGCCTGCAACGCTGTGCGTAGCACTGCGGGCAGGTAACGATGCGGTCTGCGGCGTCATCCGCAGCGGCTACTGTTTTTTCCAGGCATTCAGCCTTTTTTTATAATCGACCATTGACGGCGTCGGAAAATTTCTATAATGTCCGGTCGTTTTCAAAGACCTAATCTCTAAAAACCAAAAAAGGAGAATCTGCACATGGCCATTAAAGTCGGAATTAACGGGTTCGGGCGTATCGGCCGCATGGCGTTCCAGGCTATCTGTGACAAGGGTCTGCTGGGCAAGGCGATTGATGTGGTGGCCGTGGTGGATGTGTCCACAAACGCTGACTACTTTGCATACCAGATGAAATACGACTCGATCCACGGCAAATTCAAGCACGCGATCACCACCACAAAGAGCGATGCTTCGAAGGAGGAGAGCGATGTACTGGTAGTCAACGGCAACAAGATCCGGTGCGTCATGGCCACGAAAACACCCGCCGAACTGCCCTGGAAGGCGCTGGGCGTGGAGTACGTGCTCGAGTGCACCGGCCTCTTCAACGATTCCGAAAAAGCCAAGGGACATTTGGCTGCCGGCGCGCGGAAGGTCATTCTTTCCGCTCCGGGCAAAGGTGAAGTCAAGACGATTGTTATGGGCGTGAATGATAATGAATATGATGCGGCCAAACATGTCATCGTTTCCAATGCCTCCTGCACCACTAACTGCCTGGCACCCGTGGTGCACGTGCTGTTGAAAGAAGGCTTTGGCGTCGAGACGGGACTGATGACCACCATTCACTCCTACACCGCGACGCAGAAGACCGTGGATGGCCCCTCCAAAAAGGACTGGCGCGGCGGCCGCGCGGCGGCGCTGAACATCATCCCGAGCACTACTGGCGCCGCCAAGGCCGTTGGCGAAGTGTTGCCCGCCACGAAGGGCAAGCTTACCGGCATGTCCTTCCGCGTTCCCACGGCGGACGTTTCGGTGGTTGACCTGACTTTCCGTACGACCAGGGATACCTCGATTGAAGAAATTGACGCGGCCTTGAAAAAAGCTTCCCAAACCTACCTTAAGGACCTCCTGGGGGTGACGGATGAAGAGTTGGTCTCCACGGACTTCATTCACGACCCGCGCTCATCGATCTATGACTCGCTGGCCACCCTGCAGAACAACCTGAAAGGCGAAAAGCGCTTCTTCAAGGTCGTGTCCTGGTACGACAACGAGTGGGGGTACTCCAACCGCCTGGTGGAGTTGATCATCCACATGGCGAAAAAGGACGGCGCGCTGAAATGAACAAGCTGACGGTTCGCGATGTGAACTTCAAGGGTCGGCGCGTACTGGTGCGTGTGGATTTCAACGTGCCCATCCAGGACGGCCAGGTGGCTGACGACACCCGCATCACGGCGGCGTTGCCGACGATTCGTTACATCCTCGACCAGGGCGCATCGGTGGTGCTGATGAGCCACTTGGGCCGGCCCAAGGGCGGCAAGGTGGAATCCGCGTTCAGCCTGAAGCCGGTGGCCGAGCGCCTGCAGGTGTTGCTGGGCCGGCCGGTTAAATTTGGGTCGGACTGCGTTGGCGCCGAAACGCTGGCGCAGGCGCAGTCGTTGAAGCCGGGCGATGTTCTGCTCGTGGAAAACACCCGCTTCTACAAGGAAGAAGAAGGCAAGGCCAAGGTTGCCGAGGGTGCCACGGACGAGCAGAAAAAGACTGCCAAGGCTGAAATGAAAGCCCGCCAGAAGGAGTTCGCGAAAAAACTGGCCCTGCTCGGCGACGGTGAAATTTTCGTGAACGACGCCTTCGGCTCGGCCCATCGTGCGCATGGCTCGACGGCGGTGGTCTGCCAGTTTTACAAAAAGAGCGTGGCCGGTTTCCTGATGGAAAAGGAAATTGATTACCTGGGCCGCGCACTGTCCAGTCCGGAACGGCCGTTTGTGGCCATCCTCGGCGGCGCCAAGGTCAGTGACAAGGTCAACGTCATCACCAACCTGCTGGACAAAGTAAACAGCCTGATCATTGGCGGCGCCATGGCCTATACATTCTACCGCTCCAAGGGTTTGCCTACCGGCAAGTCATTGGTGGAAGAGGACAAGATTGATCTGGCCCGCGATATCCTTGCCAAGGCCCTGACCAAGGGCGTGAAAGTACTTTTGCCGGTGGATAACGTGATTGCCGACGCGTTTGATGCCAAGGCCCGCACGGAAACCGTCGGTGAACAGGGCATTCGCGATGGCTGGATGGCGCTCGACATCGGTCCGCAATCGGCCAAACTGTTTGCAGCTGAAATCGCCAAGGCCAAAACCGTGGTCTGGAACGGGCCCATGGGCTGTTTTGAGATGGCGCCGTTTGCGGCCGGCACCTTGGCCGTGGCCCAGGCGATTGCCGGGACAAAATGCCTGAGCATCATCGGCGGGGGCGACAGTGTCAGCGCCGTTAACAAGAGCGGTCTGGCCGACAAGATGACGCACATCAGCACCGGCGGCGGCGCCAGTCTTGAATTTTTGGAAGGCAAAGAATTGCCGGGCGTGGCGGCCCTGAGCGATAAGGCATAGTTCAAGGAAAGACAAGAGGAGACAGAAGATGAAGAAACTGATGGCTCTTGTTGTATGTGGAATACTTGTCGGATGTGAATACAATGTCCCGCTCGTAAAAACCCCTGAGTTGGGAATCGACTCTGCAGTCGTGGGATTGTGGCAGAGGTCGAAAGAGGATGGACAAAAGGAGAGACTGCTGGTATTGCCATTGAACAAACAAGAATACATGGTCTCGTTTCCAGCCGGTTCGAAAGATGCCATGTTTGCCCGTGCTTGTCTCTGCCAAGCTGCCGACATGACGCTCGTTCAATTGGAGTGGATTGGAACCGCTCCGGGCAGACTTCCTGAAAACAATCGGGTCTTCCAGTTTGCAACATACTCGGTTGTCGGAGATACAATTACCGTGCGCATGTTGAATGCCGATGTCGTGAATAAAGATGTAAAATCAACAGCCGAACTAGCCAAGGCCATCGCGGACAATAAGGATAAGCCAGACGTTCTCAAGGACAAGATGGTCTTCACAAAGGTTAAGAATTGACTTCGAACCACACACCGGAGCCTATCGTCGCTACCCGCGCCGAAGGTTCAGTATGATCGTTGTCATCAAAGCAAACATCGAACGCCCAACGCTGAATTAAAAAACAAAGAACGACGAACGCCACGTCGCCCCGTAGCGGGGCAAGTGGCCACTTGGCGTCAGACGCCGACGTGGAAGAACCAGGAACTGACACTGTGAATACTAATCGCAAGCCGATTGTAGCGGGTAACTGGAAGATGAACAACACCGTGGCCGAGGCTCTGGCCCTGGTTGCGGGAATAAAGCGCCAGGCCGCCGAGTGCAAGGGCGTTGAAATAGTACTGTGCCCGCCCTTTACTGCCCTGCAAGCCGTGAGCAACGCAATTTCCG
>VSJD01000107.1 GCA_008636095.1 Kiritimatiellota bacterium
GTACGGCCATTGGACTTGGCGCGCAGAATATGCATTGGGAAAAAGCGGGCGCTTTTACCGGTGAAGTGTCCGCGGCCATGTTACGCGAACTGTATTGCCACTATGTCATTATCGGCCATAGCGAGCGCCGCACGCTCTTCGGCGAGACCGATGAGGCCGTCAACCGCAAAGTCAAGACGGCGTTGGCCAGCAACCTGCACCCGATTGTCTGTGTTGGCGAAACCCTGCAACAGCGGCAGGCGAACCAGACCGAGGCGGTCATCCGGACCCAGGTGCTGAACGGTCTTAAGGACATTGGCCCGGATCAATTTGCCCCTGTAATCATGGCCTACGAGCCGGTCTGGGCGATTGGCACCGGCATGACGGCCGCGCCCGATCAGGCCCAGGTCGTGCATAAGTTTATCCGCGGCCTGTTGCAGGAAATGGCCGGTGAGCGCGTGGCGCAAACCGTGCGCATCCAGTACGGCGGCAGTGTCAAGCCGGCCAATGCCAAGGAGTTATTTCACCAGCCGGATATTGATGGCGGGCTGATCGGGGGCGCGGCGCTGGACGCGGATTCGTTCATGGCCATCGTGAACGCGGCGCTGTAGCGAATGGCAATGCCATAAAATTCCAAATTCCAAGGAAATAAAATCAACGAAGGCAAAAGAAAAAACTGAAAGTAAACCGGGATTTATTTGTTTGTTTTTCATTAGAATTTAAGGGCCTATTCCTCGGAATTTGGATTTTGGAATTTGGAATTTAGGTTGCGGGCGTAGCCCGCGGAAAAAGAGGGTGATATGATTTATGTCAAAGCCATATTGATCTTGATTGAAATTATCAGCAGTATTCTGCTGATCGTGATTATCCTGTTGCAGCGTTCGAAGAGCGAGGGCTTAGGGCTGGCCTTCGGTTCCCAAATGGGCGAGTCGCTGTTTGGCGCCCGGGCCGGCAACGTCCTGGTGAAAACCACAGTGTGGCTGGGCATTATTTTCCTGGTCAATACGACCGTGCTGGCCAAAATCTATTCCAAGGGAACATCCCAATCCCTGATATCGGAAAGCAGTGCTCCGGCGCCCATGGCGCGCCAGGTGCCGGCCCCAGCCGGGGTGCCGGTCCCAGCCGGGGTACCGGTCCCCGGTCCGGTGGGTCAGCCCGCAAACCAGCCACTGGCCCCGGCTGTGCCTATGTCGGTTCCAATGACCCCGCTGGCGCCGACACCGTCGCCGGTTATACCGGTCAGCGTGCCTGCCGCCACACCCGCTCCGGCCCCCTGAATCGGCAGTCGCCATGCCAAGGCCTCTTTCCATATCATTGACTCGTACCGGTCGGGTTGTTGGCGCGCTGGCCGGCATCCTTCTGCTCGCCACCTGCCGGCCCCAGCCGGGGTGCCGGCCCCAGCCGGGGTGCCGGCCCCAGCCGAGGTGTCGGCCCCAGGATGAATCGTTGACTTCGGAACCTGCGGGTCAAACCACATTTTACGGGGTCGCGTCCCGCATTCGCGGGTTTGATCCGGTCATGGCCGGCGATGTGGCCTCGGCGCTGGCTATCAGCCGGATTTACGAAGGCCTGCTTCAATATGCCTATCTGAAACGGCCCTATGCCGTCGAGCCGTGCCTGGCCGCCGCCTTACCGCAAGTTTCACCGGATGCGCTTACCTATACTTTTTCCGTTCGCCGCGGCATTTGTTTTCAGGACGATCCCTGCTTCACCGCCACGCAGGGCCGCGGCCGCGAATTGACTGCCGCTGATTTTGTCTATTCCATCAAACGGGTCGCAGATCTCAAGACCGGCTCGACGGGGTTCTGGGCATTTAACGACCGGATTGTGGGGCTCGATGAATTCCGCGCCGCTTCCGCCGATGACAAACTGACCGATTACAGTCTTGCGGTGGAAGGCTTAAGCGCGCTGGACGACTATACCTTCCAAATCCGGCTTAAACGGCCTTATCCGCAACTGCTCTGGATCATGACCATGCATTACACGTTTGCCGTGCCGCGCGAGGCGGTTGATTTTTACGGCGCGGATTTTGTCAATCATCCGGTGGGCACGGGCCCTTATGTGCTGAAGTCGTGGAAAAAGAATTACCGGCTGGAATACGCACGCAATCCCAAGTGGGCGCAAACAGGTCGCATCGAACGGTACCCGGCTGAGGGTTCGACGGGCGATGTCGCGCAGGGCCTGCTGATGGATGCCGACAAACCTTTGCCCCTGATTGACCGCGTGGTGCAGTATGTCATCGGGGATACATCCACGATGTGGTTCATGTTCCTCAAGGGCCAGTTTGAAATGTCAGGTATTTCGCGCGACAATTGGAATGCCGTAATTTCGACCGAAAAGTCTTTGAATCGCGACCTGGCCGCCAAGGGCATTCGCATGTTTGCCGCCCCGGTCATGGAAACCTTTTACATTGGGTTCAACCTGGATGATCCCGTCGTGGGCCCGAATAAGCGCCTGCGCCAGGCGCTGACCTGCGCCTTCAACTCGGAAACCTATGTTCGATTCTATAATGATCGCGTCATCCGTGCCAAGGGCCCCATTCCGCCCGGTATCGCCGGGTTCGAAGACCAGCGCACGCCATATCCCTTCGACCTGACCCGTGCCCGCAGCCTGCTTGCGGAAGCGGGTTATCCCGGCGGCAAGGATCCCCGAACCGGCCGGCGGCTCAAGCTGACCATTGACCTGGGCAATGCCAACGATCCCGAAATGCGCGCCGCCGTGGAATTATTTGCCGATTTCATGGGGCAAATCGGTGTGCTGATTGTACCGGTTTATAATAACTGGCCGGCTTTCCTGGAACGGATCGAGCGGCGCCAGGCGCAGTTGTTCCGGCTGGGCTGGGTTGCGGATTATCCCGATGCCGAAAACTTTCTCCAGCTTTTCTACGGCCCTAACAGCTCGCCGGGCCCCAACCACAGCAATTACCGCAACAAGGATTTTGACGCGCTGTATGAAAAGGTGCGCGTCCTGCCGGAGTCGCCGGAACGTACCGCGCTCTATCGCCAGATGGCGGCAATGGTTGTCGAGGACTGCCCCTGGATTTTTGAACAGCACCCGCTCTCCTACGCGCTAACCCACGCTTGGCTGAAGAATTACAAGCCCCACGACTTTCCCTACGGCATGGGCAAGTATTACGCCATTGATACGGAGGAGCGCCAGGCATGGAAAGCGAAAACAAGCCCCTGAAGAGCGGAAACAAGGCTAACCCGGATATTCCAAGGCAGGGGCGATCTTGGGCCGTGCAATATCGGCATGATATTTCACTCCGGACAGGTGGTTTATCATGAGCATCGAGCAATGGCTGGATCAATACGGATATTGGGCGGTATTTTGCGGGGTCTTTCTTGAAGGCCCAATCACGCTCGCTCTGGCCGGTTTCCTGGCGCACCAGGGGTATTTAAACATATTCGTGGTTTTCGCAACCGCATTTGTGGCCACATTCACGGTGATAGAAATCAGCTATTTCATCGGCCTGGTTGCCGGCCAATATTTACTGGCACGCTGGCCTTTCTGGCGCCGAAACAACGTCCGTTTCGCGGCGCTGATCGAACGTTATAAATCACCTTTCATGCTGGGCTTTCGCTATTTCTCCGGCTCCCACACGGTGATTCCCGTGGCGATTGGCATGGGCCGGATTCGTCCGGCTTATTTTACAGCCATGAACGCGATCGGCGCCGCGCTCTGGACGCTCACCTATTTTCTGGTCGGGTATTTCTTCGGCCATGCTTTTGAATTGCTCATCGAGGACATTAAACAGCACGAAAAAACGATTGCTCTTGTTCTGGTTGCGGTAATGATTATTATTTATATGGTGCGCCGATGGATTTTCGCTCGTGGCGCCGTCAGGCAACAGGTGTAGCCTCAAATTAATAGATTGCAAAAATGGGGCGTGTCCTTCCGGATGGCGCGTTGGATATTAACGGTCTGTTACCCACATCGCTTTTGCTGCGTTCTGGTGTGGCGGCGCTTATATGAAGTGCGGTATTTTATTGTGCTTTGACCCGATGTGCGCTTCGCAGAAGCGCACCTACAGCAAGGCAACCTATAATTCACGGGCGCCCCTGAGCCCCGACAAGATTCTTGGCCTGCCCCCTTCCCTTCCCTTTCCCGCGCGGGCCACCATGTCGATGTCTCAAGAGCAAAGACATGGTGTTAATTTTTTCTTAACAACATTCTAACATTCTGCAGAATGTTGGAATGTTGTTTGTGAATTTTAAGAGAGCTTTGCAGGGAATTAGTGTCGGCCTTGTAATTAGCCTTGCTTGCTTCGACCCACTTATGACGGGATGAAGTTTTCCCGGCCGGTGAGCGCCAGAATAGTTTCGGCGATCAGCGTGACGGTCGCATCCAGATCGCGGAGCGAGACCACTTCCACGGGGCTGTGCATGTAGCGGTTCGGCACGCTGACCAGTGCCGCGGCACAGCCACCGCGCGAGAGTTGCATGGCGTTGGCATCGGTCCCGGTGCCGCGCGGCTCCGCCTGCATCTGGAACTTTATTTTTTTATGCCGGGCGGTGTCGCAGAGCAGTTTGCCCAGCACGGGATTGATGTTGGCGCCCCGGTGCAGAATGGGTCCCTTGCCCAGTGCGATGTCGCCGACTTTCTTGGGGTCGCCGCCCGGGTAGTCCGAGGTAAAGCCCACGTCCACGGCAATACCGATGTCCGGATGAATGTGGTAAGCGCTGGTAATGGCGCCCCGCAGGCCGACTTCTTCCTGCACGGTGGATACCGCGTACACGGCCACGTTTAGTTTTTTACGCCGCAGGGCGCCGAGCACTTCCGTCACGACCCAGGCGCCGACACGGTCGTCAAAGGCCCGCGAGGATACCAGCTCGTTTTTCAATTCGATGAAATCCGGCGTGACGACCACAGAATCGCCCACGGCCACCGATTTCAGCGCGTCCGCCTTGTTCCTGGCGCCGATATCAATCCAGAGATCCTCCAACTTGACGCCCTTGTCGCGCTCGGCCGCCTCCAGCAGATGAATCGGCTTGCGGCCGATGACGCCATAGATCGGTCCCTTGGCGGTGGTGATGCACACGCGCTGGCCGACGGCGACCAGCGGATCCCAGCCGCCGATGGCCGCAAAGAATATAAATCCTTTATCGTCAATATGAGTAATCATCAGCCCGATTTCATCCACATGGCCGGCCAGCATGACCTTGATCCGGGCCTTCTCGTTCAATGTCCCGATCAAGTTGCCGTGGACGTCCCCGGTGACCCGGTCCGCGACGTTCTGCATCCGGGCGCGAATCACTTTTTGAGCGGGGACTTCGAACCCCGACGGGGAGGGTTGTTTCATCAGGTTTTTCAAAAAAGACAGTGCATCAGCATTCATGGATGGTCCTTGGGTACTTGTGGTGGTTAATGACGAACGCGACGAGCGTGTTATGGGCTCTATTGTGCAAACTACAGGGCGACTGTCAAGCCGCTATTTATCCCTCTATTTACCATGTTCGTAATTATCCAAATCTTGAACTTGCGCAAACGGGCGTGGGTCGGTAAGGTAAAGGCTTATCGCAACTATAAGGAATAATGATGGATGCACTGCTAAAATCGAACCATTCCGCGCCTAAGGGGCCGGTGGTGCTGGCGATCATGGATGGGGTAGGGATCGGCAAATACACGGAGGGCGATGCCGTCCGATCGGCGCTCAAACCGCATTTGGACTGGCTGAAAGCCAACGCGCTCGCTTGTCAACTCAAGGCGCACGGCAAGGCAGTCGGCCTGCCCAGTGATGGCGATATGGGCAACAGTGAAGTGGGTCATAACGCCATCGGATGCGGACGGGTCTTCGACCAGGGCGCCATGCTGGTCAACGCGGCGATCGCCTCGGGCGCCATGTTTCGGGGCGAGGTCTGGACGAAGCTCATCCGTAACTGTCGCGAGCACAATGGTTCGCTCCATTTCATCGGGCTGTTTTCCGACGGCAACGTGCACAGTCATTTGGACCATCTCAAGGCCATGCTGGGGCAAGCCAAAAAAGAAGGCGTTTGCAAGGCGCGCATTCATATTCTCTTGGATGGGCGCGACGTGGGCGAAACCTCGGCGCTGGACTACGTAGATCCGTTTGAAAAATTCCTGGCCGGCTTGAACGCGGATAAATCCGTGGATTACTGCATTGCCTCGGGCGGCGGACGCATGGCAATCACCATGGACCGGTACAATGCGAACTGGGACATGGTCAAGCGCGGCTGGGACACGCATGTGCGTGGGAGCGGCCCGCAGTTCAAGTCGGCCCATGCAGCCATTGAGGCTCATCGCCAAGCCGAGCCGGGAGTCATTGACCAGGACCTGCCGCCCTTTGTCATTGTCCGCGACGGCCATCCCGTGGGGCCGATTGTGGATGGTGATAGCGTCATTTTTTTTAATTTCCGCGGCGACCGTGCCATCGAGATCAGCCGGGCTTTTGAGGACGACGATTTCAATAAATTCGACCGCGCGCCCCGCCCCAAGGTGGAATACGCCGGCATGATGCAATACGACGGCGACCTGAAAATCCCGAAGCAGTACCTGGTAACTCCGCCAGCCATCAACCGGACCATAGGCGAACTGCTTAGCCATGCGGGTATCCGGCAACTGGCGATCAGCGAAACCCAGAAGTTTGGGCATGTCACGTATTTCTTCAACGGCAACCGCTCGGGCAAATTCGATGCGAAGCTGGAGGAATATGTCGAAATCCCGTCCGACCGCATTCCGTTTGAACAACGCCCCTGGATGAAGGCGTCGGAAATAACCGACTATGTCGTGGGTGCGATCAGGGAGAACAAATTCCCGTTCATTCGCCTGAACTATCCCAATGGCGACATGGTGGGGCATACGGGCGTCTACCAGGCCACGCAAATCGGAGTGGAGACGGTGGATTTATGCCTCGGCCGGCTGATGGAAGCCGTTAAGGGAGCCCATGGCATCCTGGTGGTTTCGGCCGATCACGGCAATGCCGACGACATGTTTGAGCACGATGAAAAAACCGGCAAGGTCAAAACCAATCCCGCCACCGGTAAGCCTCGGGCCAAGACCAGCCATTCGCTCAATCCCGTTCCATGCTACATATACGATCCGGCCGGAACTGCCGGCCTGACCTTGTCCGCGGCATCTTCCAAAGGGCTGGGCATCAGCAGTCTGGCGGCCACTTGCTTGGTGTTACTGGGATTTGTCCCGCCACAGGATTATGACAAGAGTATCGTTGAATTAAGGTGAATATGCAGGTGTTCAGGGTTCAGGTAAGAGGGCAAGAATCTCTCCATTGATAATCCGGCGGACGTCGGACGGATCGCCGTTGGCCCCAATCGTCCGAACGGGAGGATGGCGAGGATTATGGCGCCTGTTCTCATGAATTTGCTGAATCCTGAACACCGAACACTGAACACCAATACCTGAGTAGTTACTTTGCATTTTACATTGTTTTAAGAGAGGGCAAGGAGATGGCTGAGGAACCCTATGGCGTAATTCTGGCCGGCACAGCCGACGAAGTGCGCCGCGCCTACGACACATTTGAGCAACAGCCGGTGGACTGGGATTTGACCAGCGAGCCGCCGGATCCGCCCGATAGGTGCCAGGTGACAATCCGTAAACCGGTACAGGTGACCGGCCCTGGTACTTTTTTCGGACGCGAGCACAGGACCCTGACATTCGAACCGACGACGCTCGCAGGGTGGTGGTTTGACCGCGTGGACCAGCCGGGTTCCCTGCCCATCAAGGTTTCCGTGCGCAACGTCTGGACCACGATCCGCAATATCGTCCTGCGCAGTGGATCGCCCCATAACTACATGCGCATGGTGGAGCACATCATCGCCCTGCGGCTGGGCTTAGGGCTAGACAACTTGATGATCAAGGCCGATGCGGGTGATCCGCCGCTCTTTGACCGGGGTAGTATTGACCTGGTTGAGGCCCTGACCGATGCCGGCACGGAACCCTCCGCCTTGCCCGTGGTTTATGTAACCGTGAAAGAGCCCGTCACCATGGGCGGGGCGAACGGCAGTTTCGTGACCCTGTTGCCGGCGCGGGACAAGACCTTTCACTTGCAGATGGATTGTGCCGTTGATTTTCCAAATGCCATGGGAAAACAACGCATTCGTTTCAATCTCAACCGCCGGCGGTTCTGCTACGGTGCCCTGGCGCGGACCAATACGACGGCCGCCATGAAGTGGTATGCCCAGACAGCGGGTAAACTGTTCGCCGATATTCGCAATCTGGGCTACACGGATAAAAACATTCTGGTTGCCGGACGCTATCGATACATCAACGAACCGCTCCTGATGCATGCGGGCAAATCACTCGAGGCGGTCTGGCACCGCTCCCTGCTGGATTTGCTGGCGGCGCTGGCCCTGATTGACGATGGACGTTTCGTGGGCGGAGTAGTTTCCTACAAGGCGGGACATACCCTGGACGTGGAAATGGTCCGCATCCTGTCCAGGTATAACCTCCTGCAGCCGGTGAGGGTGCAAGTATAGCGCGCCACGTCGGCAGCCAAGTGGTGGAGTGCCATGCTCCGCCGGAGCGCAGATCATCAGATAAAGGTGCAGACATGAGGAAATCGCTGGTGAAAGACGCGCCGGCCGTAAAGAAATCGTTATGGCAGGGTTACGCGCGGCAGGATTTTACGGTGGATGGGCGTGAGTGTCTGCTGGTGATCCCCAAAACCTCGGCGCCGGGTAACCCGTGGATCTGGCGTACGGAATTTTTCGGGCATGAGCCCCAGGGCGACATCATGCTTCTCGGCAAAGGTTTTTACGTTGCCTATATGGATGTGCAGAATATGTACGGAGCGCCCGTGGCCTTGGACCACATGGACAAGTTTTATGCCTACCTGACAAAAGAGCGAACGTTAGCGTCGAAAACGGTGCTGGAAGGCTTCAGCCGTGGCGGACTTTTCGTTTTCAACTGGGCGGCGCGGAATCCCGGCAAGGTGGCGGCCATTTATGTTGATGCGCCGGTGTGTGATTTCAAGAGCTGGCCCGGTGGAAAAGGTAAGGGCAACGGTTCGGCCGATGATTGGGAGCGGTGCAAGCATGTTTACGGCCTGACCGAAGAACAGACTTCGGCCTATGAGTTAAATCCCGTTGACAACCTCGGTCCATTGGCCAAAGCCAGGATCCCGATATTGAGCGTGTGCGGCGAAATGGACCAGACGGTTCCGATAAAAGAGAACACGCTTGTCGTGAAGGAGCGTTATGAGAAGCTTGGCGGTTCATTTACGTTAATTGCCAAACCGTTTTGCGATCATCATCCCCACAGCCTGCCTGATCCATCAAGAATCGTAAATTTCGTGCTGTGCCACACAGCAGGTTGTGAATAAACATGCTACGGATCGCGGACTGCCGGTGTTTGCATCTGGCTCAGCGCTTCATACAGTACAATGGCCACGGCATTGGCCAGGTTGAGCGAGCGAACGCGGTCACTCCGTATGGGAATACCAATGACCCGATCGGGGTACTGATCGAGTAATTCCTCCGGCAAGCCGCGGGTCTCGCACCCGAACACCAGCGTGTCGCCGGGCTGGTAACGGACCGAAGTATAATTGATGGCACCCCGCGTGCTGAAAAAATAACAGGGGGCCGGCGCTACGCGTTGGAACAGCGCCGCCAGATCGGCATGGCGTTCCAGGTCCACGGCGTCCCAGTAGTCCAATCCCGCGCGCCGGAGGGTGGCATCATTCAGACGGAATCCCAGGCGGCCTACCAGGTGCAGGCGTGTGCCCGTGGCCGCGCACAGCCGGGCGATATTCCCGGTATTAGGTGGAATTTCCGGCTCAATCAGTGCCACCTGCAGGGACGGCTCCGGCCAGTGGAATGGCAACGGACATAGACGCGTGTGCGTTGGTTGCATGAATATATAAACGTAACCATTCGAACGCCGAGACGCAAGGAGAAGTCATCGCAAGGATGGGTGACCGCCGGCCTTCAGCCTGTTTTGCCTCGATTTTGCCGCCAATTTTGCCGCGGATTCTGCTTGCACTCCGGCTTAGGTAACGCTAAATTGCAAATCTATTGCAGCACTTGGTGAAGTGGCATGAATGTTAAAGACATCAATCTCACGCCGGCGGAGTTGCAGGCCATCCTGGATCATAAGCGCACCATGTCGGTGGTCCATGGTGTTGAAGTTTCACTGGAAGATGCGATCGAGCATTTTATCGAGCACTACGAATTGGATTGGATGCGGGAGAAGCAACGGGGTGACCTGGCGGAACAGCGGCTGGAAATCGAAAAACACAAGTACCTGCGTTCCGAAAAGGAGGGGCATGACATTGGCAAGGCCCGCGCGGCCGAGGAGTGGTGCGTTAAATATGCGCCCATCTGGCGCTCAGAGCATGAATCGCTGGAACGCAACGGTTTCCTGAAGATCAGCGTGGTCATCCAGAGCGAGCATGGACTTCATATGCAACCGGCCTCCACGCTGGCGAATCTGGCCCAGCAATATAACTGCGAAGTTTATATGCACCGGGCGGGCATGGACTATTTTAATTTTATTTTACAGGGCAAAGAATATTTAAACGTCAAGTCCGTGTTATGCCTGTTGACCGTGAAAGCGGAAAAAGGCGAATTGCTGGAATTCATTGCCACCGGGGCGCAGGCCAAGACCGCGCTGGAAAACATCGCGGTGTATATCGGTCAGGGAACCAAGCCGCAGAAGATCGAATCGGTCCCGGGTGTCGAATAGGTGGCGATTTTGGAAAGGAAATTAGCATGCCAGGTCCTGTGCCATCCAGTAAAAGTCCGGCTCCGGAGTATAATCCGATCGCGCTTGAGGATGTCCTTCATTTCCTAAAGACGAATTACACTGCGCTGGCCGTGGGCGCGGCGATCATCGTGCTTGTAGCGGCGGGATTGACAACGTACTTCATGCAACAGCGGCGCAATGCTGAGCGCGCCTCGCAGATGCTTCTGGTGGCCCAGTCGCCGAAGCAATGGGAGGAGCTGCTGGCCCAATACCCGGATGCAAAGGTGGCGCCGATTGCCCTGCTGGCCCTGGCCTCCAGCCAGTACGGCTCCGGTGCTTATGACCAGGCGCTCGCTACCTACGGCAAGTTTTTGGAAAAATATCCCAGGCATGGCATGGCCCTGGCGGCCGAACTCGGTAAAATCCAGTGCCAGGAAGGCCGGGGCGAAATCGAGATGGCTTTCAACGGTTACGCTCTGTTTGTCGCCAAGCATCCCGATCATTTCCTGGCGCCGCAGGCGCTTTTTGGCAAGGCGCGCTGCCTGCAAATCATGCGCCGTTATCCCGAGGCCAAGGTAATTTACGAGGATTTCATTGCCGCCCATCCGAAAAGTGAGTGGGTTCCCCAGGCCGAGTTTGCCATGCGCTATCTGGATCGCGAAATCCGCGCTCAGCGTCCCGTGGCCGTAACCAAAGTGCCGACCAGCCAACCGTAAAACCTTGGCATGCATGCCACTCGTTCCATCACCGTAGGCTTTATCAGCCTGGGTTGTGCCAAGAACCTGGTGGATTCGGAAATCATCGCCACCGGCTTGACGGCGGCCGGTTTCCGTCTGGCGTCGGCTCCGAAATGTGCGGACGTGGTCATCGTGAACACCTGTGCCTTCGTCCGGGACGCCAAGGCGGAATCCATTGATGCCGTACTCGAGGTCTGTGCCTGGAAACAGCGTGGCCGTTGTCGCGCCGTGTTGGTGGCGGGCTGTCTGCCACAACGCTACCGGCGGGAGATTCAGGCGCTGTTGCCGGAGGTGGATGCTTTTATCGGCCTAGACGAGTTGAATCAGGCCGGCGTGGTAATTCGCCGCGTCCTGCGGGGAGAGCGGTCCGTGGCGGTGATAGCGCCCCGCGCGCAGGCCGTACTGGAGCCGTCCGGGCACCGTCTGCTTTTCACGGGCGCGCCCTATGCCTATGTGAAAATCGCGGAAGGCTGTAACCACACTTGCGCGTTTTGCGCGATCCCGCAGATTCGCGGTCGTTACCGCTCGCGGCCGATCAAAAGTATTGTGGCGGAAGCCGAGGATCTGCTCAGCCGCGGCATCCGCGAGCTGAACCTGATTGCCCAGGACACTACCTCTTATGGGCTTGATCTGGGCGCTCGAACCAACCTGCCGGCCTTGCTCCGTGCCCTGGGCCGCATCGGCGGCCGGTTCTGGATCCGCGTGTTGTATGGCCATCCCGCCCATGTGACTGCGGCGCTAATGGACACCATGAGCGTCGTGGAGCAGGTATGCCGTTACCTGGACCTGCCCATCCAGCACAGCGACGCGGCCATCCTGCGAGCCATGTGCCGACCGAGCACCGCCGAGCGTTTGCGGCGCACGTTTGGGTACATTCGCGCCGCCTTGCCGGGGGTAACGTTGCGAACCACCTGTTTGGTTGGCTTTCCGGGTGAGACGGAACGGCAGTTTCGGAATTTACTGGCATTTCTGGAAGAAATCCGCTTTGATCATGTCGCTGTTTTTACGTATTCAAAAGAGGAAAACACATCGGCCGCCCGATTGCCCCGTCCCGTGCCAACGGTCGAGGCCCAACGCCGCAAACAATGGCTCATGCTCCGGCAAAAGCGGATCGTGGATGAAGCCGCTATGGCGCAAATCGGCCGGTCCGACGATCTGCTGGTTGAACGCTATGACCGGAAACGGCGCTTATGGGTAGCCCGGTCTCGCGGCCAGGCCCCGGATGTGGATGGTGTTGTGTATCTGAGCGTGCCGGTGGATGGCCTGACGCCCGGCGCGCTGATACGCGGCCGGTATGTGGCCGTGGCCGGTTACGATCTGAAGGCGATTATCGATAACGAAGCGCATAAGAATTTTGAAGTTGCCACAAAGGTTAAATGAGAAGGCTGATCTCCCTATCTGCGAGCTGTGATATAATCACGCTCAAAGTTAAAACGGCCTTGGTAGGCCATAACGCATAAGGAGACCAGCCATGAAAAAAGGTATCACGATCGGGATGGATTTGGGAGACAAAAAACATCAGGTATGCGTTTTGAATAAAGCGG
>VSJD01000012.1 GCA_008636095.1 Kiritimatiellota bacterium
AAAAGTCGGCAAGGTTTGCATCACTTACGGGCTTGATGGCGGCAAGTACGATAATCCGCCATCAACGGAAAACGGTGGCAGGCAGAATCCATGGCTTGGAAATCTTTGCCAGACCATCCAGGCGGCGGTCCGCGCCAATAGCTATGATGGAATCTGGTGGGATCATGAAATAAATGCGGCGACAGTTATTAAACAAAGGCAAACCGATACCTGCGCTTGCCCGCGCTGTCTGCGTGCCTTTCAGGATTTTGCCAAATTGGATCAAGTCCCGTCGCTGGATTCCATTAATAACGGCCCGCTGTACGATCGCTGGGTTGATTTCCGCTGTTGGCAATACCGGCGGGTATGGCGGCTCATCCATGAGGCGGCGAAGGAGGTCAATTCAAATGTTACGTTCGGAATCTACAGCGGATGGGCAAACGAGGTTGATGTTAACGAAAAACGGGGTTACGGAGTGCAATGGGACAAGAGCGCAAACTTGCTTGATTTTGCCTCTGCCAGGGCATATGCAGCCAATGCATTGTGGGCAAAGCGAATAGACGTGTTTAAGGCCGAGCTGGCCAAGGGAAATGACAAAGCGCATCCTCTCCCGAAGGTGGTTATTGCATACACAATGTACGGCATGTCCCAACGAAACGGGTTGCTTCCGGATATGAAGAACAGCATTGTCCGTCTTATTGCGCAGTATGGCGTTCAAGGATGGTCGCTTTATGGGATCGAGGTCCTGGACGATCAGTTGGCGCGTCCGATGCGCGAGGCGCACAATATTATAGCGAAATACGAGGATTTTTTCCTTGACGGTGTCAGGGCGGACGACCTGGTGGAAGTCAAAAATTGCAATACAAATTCCGCCCTGTGCGACGACAAAGTCGTGGTTAAAGGTTTGAAGGAGAAAGTGGATGCCGCCACATGGCGTTTGGGGACAAAGGAAATAACAGTTATTTTCAACAGGGCACCTGAAATTCAGGACGTTGTCGTATCAAAAAAGGATGCCCGGCGCACGTTGAACTTAAAAGTTGGCGGATATGATTGCCTGGTGGTGGAATGGTAAAGGCATCAGCCGATGCCTAACCCCTACCCCTTTATGCCACGGGCGGGATGTGGCATAGGGCCGCATCGGCCAGGACCAGCGCGGCCATGGCTTCCACAATCGGCACGGCGCGCGGCAGAACGCAGGGGTCATGCCGCCCCGGGGCCCGGAGTTTGACCGGACGGCCTTCGTAATCAACGGTTTCCTGTTCCCGCGCGATCGTCGCTGTGGGCTTGAACGCCACCCGAAACACAAGCGGTTCGCCGTTGCTGATGCCGCCCTGGATACCGCCACTGCGGTTGGTGCGCGTTCCCAAGTGGCCGGCCTTAAGCACAAACACATCGTTTTGTTCCGACCCGCGCCCACGCGCGCCGGCAAACCCGGCGCCGATCTCAAACCCTTTGGCGGCGGGAATGGACAGCATGGCTCGGGCTAAAAGTGCGCTGAGCTTGTCAAACACCGGCTCACCCCAGCCGGGCGGCACGTTCCGGCACACACAGGCAATGATACCACCCACTGAATCCCCGTCTTTTTTGGCGGCTTCAATCAACGCCGCCATCTCCCGGGCAGTCGGCGCATGCGGACAGCGTACGGCGGTGGCATCCACCTGGTCGCGTGTCATAATTTCTCCGGTCAGGTCCGGAGCATCCCGTTCGCCCACGGCGCTGACCCAGGCCACAATCTGCATGCCGTATTTCACCGTCAGAAATTTTTCGGCCACGGCGCCGGCAACCACGCGGCCAATGGTTTCACGCGCGCTGGCGCGACCCCCACCACTCGCGGCCGTCAGACCGTATTTCAGGCGATAGGTTAAATCCGCGTGCGACGGACGGGGGATCGCCTGGATGGCCTGGTAATCCGCGGAACGGCTGTCGGTATTATCCACCACCAGCGCAATGGGTGAACCCAGCGTCAGGCCCTGGTCCACGCCTGACAGGATGCGGACCTGGTCGCGCTCACCGCGGGAGGTCGTCAGCGCGCTTTGCCCGGGCCGGCGCCGGTCCAACTGGGGTTGGATATCGGCGGCGCTCAGGGGCAGACGGGACGGACAGCCGTCAACAATGGCGCCCACCGCCGAACCATGCGACTCACCAAACGTAGTTACCTGGAATCGTGTGCCGATTGTGTTGGACATGGAAAAGCCCTTCTTGAATTCAAAAATTATTAAACTTCCGCCGCGAACACAAATACAAAACGTGCCGTCCAGGTTTCTATGTGGTAAATTGCGCCCTCAAATTGAACATGTAGTTTCCTTGCCATATGCCCGGCAGAATGGGGCGGGATACGGATCAAACGCAAGCTAAATATTAATCCATCAACGGTTGACCCGAACGCTGGGATTCGGAGCGCATGAGCCGTCGCCAGACCCCATGCAGTCCCGCCTTAGCCCATCGGACATAAATCCGATTTTAATGCGCGCTGCAACAGCATAAGAAAGCGATCGTATTCTGCCAGAACGAACGTGTTCATCAGGTGGTTCTTCGTTTGCTCCCGCCGGATCAGGCGGCGCAATTGGGCACACAAGGCCAGGCGCCGGTCACGCGGGATCGCTTTGAGCAAGACCGGTTTGTACGCCACCTGCTTATTGCTATATAAAGCCATCATTCCGAGTGTCGGAAACAGGCGATTCAGGCCCGCCGGCGTGCGCGGTCCGAAAATGTGCCGGGCCAGGCCTTCGGCAAATGCATCGGGATCGTCGATCGGAGCCTGATTCCACACCCGGTCGGCAAACATCGGCAGCGCCGAGGGCAACGAACGGAGATAGTTGTCCTTTGCGCCATCACTCCAGGCGCAACATTCGCCACCGAGTATGCGCGCCTGATAGCGGGCGGGGACGGCCGGCGAGGAAAGCGGATTCCATTTGACCAGCCGCTGTTCTTCGATATATCCATCCAGATAGGTTTCCGGGTAGTACGAATTAATCGCCTGGAAGCCGTCCTGCAGAAACTTGGTCAATGTGCATCCCTTGAATGGTCCGTGGCCCACCGCGGCGATGCGCCAGAACTGTTGAAGGATGTCATGCGGCACCGAATGCGGATGTGCAATGTCAATCGAGTCGTTCCACATGATCAGGCGCTTCCCATACCGGGCGGCCATGTCCCGCATACGCCGCATAAAGTAGTAGAACAACTGCCGGGAATTGGTCAGGTGCTCCCGTGCCATCCGTCGCCGGCATGCCGGGCATTCGCGCCACGATGCATGGACCCGCTCGATCATGTCGAGGAACTCGAGCTCGTCCGTGCCAAGATGCAGGAAACGGCCCGGGAACAACGCCGCGACTTCACCGATCAGCCGGTCCAGGAACCGATAAGTGGTCTCCGCGCCGATACAGATCGTCCATGAACTGGCTGGCTCAGATTTGGTCTGGCACTTGAGTTCCGGGTATTGTTGCACCAGGAACGTGGCGTGCCCCGGCAAATCGATTTCCGGTACGAGCTCGACATATCGCTCGGACGCATACTGATTGATGCGGTTCAAGTCGGCCTTGCTGTACACGCCATGCGGCGGGTCGCACAGCGCGTTCAGTTTCGGGAAGACAACCGACGGCAGGGTAAACGATTCCGCATCGGAAAAATGCACATGGAACTGATTGTACTTGTTGCGCGAAAGATAATCGATATACCACCGCATGCGTTCCGGCGTGATGAAACAGCGCGCCGGATCGGCCATGAACCCGCGATACGAAAAGTCCGGCCAATCACGCACGGCACCACAGGGAATCGACACCCGCGCTCCCTCCACGCGCGTCATCCCGATCAGGGACTGAACGGCATACCACAGTCCGCGCTCCGTCACGGCACTCAAGGTCGCCAGCGACGGGGTGACTTGGATGACATACCCCTCCGCCTGGCAGGGGATTCCCGGCAATCGTTTGACGCGCTGCAGGCAAACGCCATGCAATGCGCTCTGGCCCTGGTGAAGCCGCAGACCGGTGGCGGCTCCGAAGGCTTCACGCACCCGGGTCGTCAATGATCGGTCCACGTCGTGCGACCCGATCGAGGAGTTCCGATCCAGCACACACCATTGCCTGGTCCCTTCGATTCGCTTGGGACGCGGGATAACCATTTCCGACCTACAACGGGTTCGCGTCATGTTCTATGCACCTGGTTGCACACAAATTGACAATAAATCGCTTTTCGGGTCGTACGAACAGACGCCCATGGAGCCCGGCCAGAAGAAGCAATTCCATTACGGATATGGTGCTAAAACGAGACCGAGAAGTCAATCGCGATGTTGGACTGTAAAGGTTTATATGGCCAGACCAATGACAGCGTGCTATATTATAAAACAAGTCCGCGAGCAATATATGGAGTCGGAATGGATTACACCCAAGTTCCATCAGACGCAAATAATGACGTGCGGTTAAACGCCAACGCAATAACACCGGCACAGATCCTATGCCTGGCCAAGGGATTTTCACGTATTTTCTGGGGTGTGTTTCTCATGGTCGGCCTGTTTCTGAGCCAGGCAGGACTGGAGGTCTTTCATGGCATTCGTATCCCCGCCTACGTGTTGGGTGCGGGACTCATTGGCTGGGGATTGTGGCTATTGCAGTCGGCCGGCCCCGCCAGACGGAGCTGGCAAAGGCGTACCCGAATGGCCCTGGGGCTGACGTTCCTGGTTATATATTTTGCCCCGTTTATCGCCTGGTGGCAAGCCATGCCCTATGAGAATTTGTTTCTGGTCAATGTCCTTGGCCTGCTCCTGACCGGCATGGGAATCCTCTTGCTGGTCAATCTGCTGGCCGCCGAAACGTTCGGCCTGTTTGAGGAACGGGGCGGCCGGGTTGAGGCCCAGGTCTTTGCGTTTGGCGTTGTTATCCTGATGATCGCACCTTTTCTGATTGGTCTGCTGTTTGCGCTGGTGGCGTCCATGCGCTATAATGTTTCGTTTGCCGAGGAAATCTGGCTGACGATCAACCGTGTACCCATTTGGCTTTATGTGGCAACCACCTTGCCGTGTTCCCTGACCATGGTGGCTTCGTGGAAAGCCAAGTCATTCTGCTATCAGCATCTGTGGAACAGCGGGGCTAAAGCGGACACCGGACGACAGACGACGGATGACAGACAGGACGTGACACCAAACTAGAGAAGAAGGACGGACGGCAGAAGACATGCGAACCATTCTCCTCCAGGCATGGACGCTTGCGACGAATACAGTGCTGGACATTATCCGGCAACCGGTGATCTTGCTGTTGACCACTACCTGTGTTGTCCTGATCGGGCTATTGCCCTCGACAGCGGTATTTGCCTTCGGGGAAGAGGCGCGGCTGGTTCGCGATGGGGCCCTGGCACTGCATCTGGTCTTTGGCCTGCTGGTGGCCGGCGCCGCGGCCGCGGCCACGATTTACACCGAAATCAAGCGGGGCACCGCCGCCACGGTCCTGTGCAAACCGGTTTCCCGCAGTCTGTATTTTCTATCCACCTACATAGGTGTGCTGATGGTCCTCCTGCTGTTCTGCGCCACCGCCCTGCTATCCGGGTTGCTGAGCGTGCGCATGGTCCTGCCGGGCATGCAAACAGACGGGCGGATCGGGGCATTATTCCTGGCGGCCGTGCTTGTCGCCTTCGGCTACGCGGCGACATCCAATTTTATGTTCCGGCGCCAGTTCGTCTCACAAGCGTTTATCGGACTGTTGCCGTGCCTGGCGGCGGCGTTCGTCACGGCGGCCTGGCTTGCCCCCAACGGTCACGTGATTCGATTCGGCAGTCTGATGGCGTGGCAGATGGTTCCGGCCGGCATCCTGGTCAGCCTGGCCGTCATGGTCCTGGCGGCACTGGCGGTCAGCCTCTCCACACGGCTACCGCCGGTCCTGAGCACATCGGCCTGCGCGGCTCTATTTTTTCTGGGCTTGGTGTCGGATTATTTGTTTCGCACTGCCGCCGCGACATCCTGGTGGGCCGGTTTGAGCTACCGGTTATTGCCTAACTGGCAGGATTTCTGGATCGTGGATGCGCTTTCCGGCAGTGGCAATATCCTGTGGGGCTACGTGGTCGCAACCGCCGGCTATGCGGGGCTATATACCGTCGCGGTGCTTAGTTTGGGTTTGTTGTCGTTCCGCCGCGTGGAAATATTGTGAATCGAGGTAACACTCAGTGTTCAGTGGAGCATGACCGATGAACCAGACCGCCTGCAATCCGTTGGCTGACGGACGTAGCATTGCCTGCCTGCAGTCGCTACGCGCCAGCGTTGCAGGCAGGCGGGCAGGGAGGTAACCGGCAAGACTTGTATTATTTCTGATTTTTGATTTATGATTAAAAAACAGTCGCTTGAACGGAACCCGCCGAGTATGGCGAGCCGAACACCAGAACACTGAACACCTTGTGAGCAGTTCTCATGAATACCTCAATATGGCCTAGTGTCTCGCGGCGGAAGTTTTTGGGGTGCTTGGGCACGGGTATGGCCGGTTGTGTTCTGGCGGACACACTGGCAGGTGCAACTCCACTCGGGGCAACACCGATAGGTGCGGCGCCGGGTCGGGAGGAATTGCACGAGGCCTTGTTTTACGAACAGTTGAGCGGCGGCAAGGTGCGTTGCAAGCTTTGTCCGCGCGGGTGCGTGGTGGGCGATAAACAACGCGGCTATTGCCGCGTGCGCGAGAACCACGGCGGACGCTACTATTCGCTGGTCTATGGCCGACCCTGCGCCCTGCACACCGACCCGATCGAAAAGAAGCCGTTCTTTCACGTCTATCCGGGCAGCCAGGCTTTTTCGATCGCCACGGTGGGATGCAACATGGCCTGCAAGTTCTGCCAGAACTGGGACATTTCACAAGCCAGCCCCGACGATATCCGGCCGCCGTATCAATCCCCCGAGGCAATCGCGCAACAGGCTTTAGCCGCCGGCACACGCACGCTGGCCTATACTTACACCGAGCCCACCATCTTCTTTGAATACATGGCCGATTGCGCCAAGGCCGGCAAGGCGCGCGGCATTGAGAGCGTCGTGGTCAGCAACGGCTTTATTTCCGCCCAGGCCCAGCAAGCGCTGTTCCCACTGGTCAAGGCCATCAAGATTGATTTCAAGGCATTCACACCATCTTTCTATCGGGACATCTGCGCCGGCTTTCTGGAGCCGGTGAAGGAATCTTTAAAGCGCCTGGCAAAGTCCGGCGTGTGGTATGAAATCGTCGTGCTCCTCATTCCGACCCTGAACGATAGCTCCGACGAGATCAAGCGCATGGCAGCTTGGATTGTGAAGGACTTAAGTCCGGATGTGCCGCTCCATTTCTCCCGGTATCATCCGATGTATAAAATGAAAAACATCCCCCCCACCCCGCCCGACACCCTGCGGCGCGCGCGACAGATTGCGGTGGACGAAGGATGTCGCTTTGTCTATATCGGCAACGTGCCCGGCGAGGAAGCCCAGAACACCGTCTGCCCATACTGCCAAGCCATGCTCATCCGCCGCTACGAATATCGCATCCTGGAAAACAATATCGTCAAGGGCACCTGTAAGGCCTGCGGCAAGACGATTCCAGGTGTGTGGGAATGACAGCTGGTAGCACTGCCTGCACAACATGTTACCGGGCCTTGAAATGAATGATGGTTGTGTCCCATGCCGGGGCCGTGCACACGATCGTTTCCGGATCGGTATAAACCTCGCCCGTACTGTAGTTCTCCGCCGTTACCCGGTTTGAGGCGTATTTGAGGCGGAAGTCGTTCTTCAGCGTCACTTTTTCATCCTTGGCCGTGTTGTTGAATATGAACACCACCCGGTCTTCGCCTTTGATCCAGACGCTGTACTCCAGCGGCTTATCCAATGTGGCCACCTGATCGAACCTGGTCCCTTCAAGGAAGAAATCTTCAAAGGTCGTCAACACCTGAATTCCTTCCCTGACCAACGACCACGTCTGACTGTCAAACAGACCTCCCCAGCTGTAAATCTGAAATCCATCAGATTCCGTCAACGCCACGGACTGGATAGCATCGTTTTTCGCCAGGGGATATCGGGATGTTTTCGCGGACACAGTATTCAATACCGGCACTTTCCTGCCGCTGTCGGCCTTCAACGCCTCCCGCATCAGTTTTATTTCTTTCAGTCCCCACTCTCCCATGCCCCTCATAGGACTGTGCTGGTCCATAAACACGTCCACGTATCTGCCGGCCGCAGGGGGATAAACACCGTAATATTCGCAGTGATGCCAGGGGGCTTCCACGGCCGGAATTGCATAATAAGCACCCGAATACAGGTAAAACCGGGCCGCGGGATTGACCTCCCGGACCGCTTTAATCATTGATTGCCACATTTTTCCGTATTGATCCCCCCTGAACTTCAGCCATTCCAGCGGATAATTTGACAGAATTGACCGCGCCGGCTCCGCCAAATCCTGAAACGGATAGTCTTTTTCAAGCACAACTCGTTTCTCCGGCGCTTGGGTGATATCTTTGATACCTGTAAATTTTTTGAATTCCTCGATACATTCCGGACAGAAACAACTTTCAGTTTTCCCGGTATGGGGAACACACAAAATATTACCCAACTCAAAGTCCCACATCAGTCCGTCCCATTTATTGATACGGGCTCCCTCTCTTAAAAAATCGAGAATGACCCGCCAGTACTCGCTGCGCTCATTCGTCAGCCTGGTTAAGCAAGGTGAAGGAAATCTAATATTAGTCGCCTTATTCGTTTGCCCGAACTGATTAACATATTCATTGAGCGCCAGCTTGCCCGGAGCGGGCGGATGATTTGACACATACGCCTCAAACCCCATATCCCTATAAACGAAGCCAAGATATGGCATGGCGTTCATCCCGCGCCGTTTGATTTTCTCAGTCAATGGATCACGCAAATCCATCTTGTTCACTTTGCCGCAGTAGGGCGACTTCCATGGATTGAGATTGAGTTCCGTCAAATGTAGTTTGATCCCGCACGATTTGGTAAGATCAAGCAGGTAATCCTGGACTCGATCAGGTTGGTCTCCCATACAATCTTCAGCCTCCGACCATAGCACTACTTCCAATGATTTTGGCTTTTTGACGTCATCTTCAACAATGATGCGCAACTTCTGTTCCGGAACAGAATATTGTTTCCCGTTAATCTCATATTCATAATGGGTCCGGATTTCCGTTTCCTTTTTGCCGCCGCCGATTTTAATCCAGACCGGCATGCAGGAGAGATAATCCGCCGTGCGGGTAATCGCGGCCCGGGCGCGGCAGGTAACTTCATAATCTTCACCGGGTATTAAGGACTGGATTCCCGGGACGTTTGTGCCGGAGGCGACAATGCTTTGCTGGATTGCCGCTTCCGCATCCCCGGTTTTGATGCGCACGAAATAATTATCATTTTCTTTTTCAAGGCTGACTCCGTTCTTTTGGCCACCCTTGAATTTTCCGAAAGTACCATCGTCAAAATGTTCTTCAAACACGATCTGGCCGTTTGACTTCCGGCGAACTACGATATCATCCACGTCCACAACACCACGGCATGCGCGCAGGTTTTCTGCATCTTCCCTATTTGCCCAACGCAACAACCAGACCGATCTGGCAGTGGTAAAACCGGGAACGTCGCCATGAAAATCCTGCCACTGCCCGCCTGTTCCAAAGATTTTTATAGTCTGGATATATGGCACGCTAAGCCATACGCTGACGCCGGTAAATTCTTTCACGGGAATACCGCCGAGCTCATAGCGCGTAAAATTATTACCGCAATCAATGGTCCTTACCGAAGAGGGATAAACAGGACACAGGTCGCCGTAACAGGACTGGCCGATTAGATAAAGATTGCTGGTCAGTTCAAATCCCTCCGGCAAATCAAGGATATACTTGAAATTGCGCACCTGATCCAATCCTTCGCCCCCGGGAATCGGCAGAAAGATATATTGCATGGAATCGGCCGCCACATGCAACGGACGCTTCAGCCAGAATATGTCCGGGGAATTCACCTTGACCGTGTTGCTGGTGTTGGTTTGGCCATGGACTACGCTTGCGCCAATTATGATTAACACCATAATTCCGGCAAATAACACGT
>VSJD01000013.1 GCA_008636095.1 Kiritimatiellota bacterium
TTTGATTGATAATTATTTTTCTCATTTTACGCCCCCTGTTGGTTACTTGAACCAGTTCCAAAACTACGGATTTAACCTGAACTTTTGCCTCTTTTCTGAACAGACCTCCATCATTGAAGGCCATTAAACAAACACCACCGATTGATCCGCAGATTGTCGGATCGAATTTGGCAAATCTTCCAAACAATCAGCAAATATAGAAACACCTCGTTTTTTTTCCGGATCGCCATGTCCACAAAACAACAGGCTGAACGACATTACATCCGTTAATCTAATGAATTTGACAACTAATCTCTGAGTATGTCCGGTAAGCATACATTCTATATTTTCGTCGGGAGCCCATCCGCGCATGTTGTCATATTGGACAAGTTGTTGGCCATCGAACCATATCCGGCATGGTCCGCTTCGTCCAACCACCAATGTTGCTTTACCAACAAGCCCAGGCGAGCGTATCGTTCGTACAAAATAATAACATGCCTGGCCTTTAAACCCGCCGGTTTTCTGGTCCGTGATCAAATCCTCGCCCAACTCCAAGTGTAGCGGCAATTCTTCCGGGATATCTTCCTGGAAAAGTCTGGATTCATTAAGATAAGGATGATCTGCCCGGACGTGCTGATTATAATAGTCGTTATAACCTATTGCCGATGGATTGCAGTTGATTTCAGCATTCCGGTAAGGGCAAATTTTATTTCTTGTCTTGTCCCACATATCCCAATAAGGACCGTAAATAAGCCACTGACGCGCACCGCCCAAACCAAAGGTTAACCTTGTGATTTCTTTTGACTCCTTGGAAACCAGCCTGGCCAAAAACAAATTCTTGTCCGGCAACCAAGTATCGGTCATGCGCCGATGGACATTTAACTTGACGACCTGTTTTTGGCCCGGAGCTAATTTCATGGCTGATACAAACTTGTCATACTGGACGTTAGCCGGCATTTCCAGACATAAACAGGCTTCGATATTTTGTGCCGTCGGATTACGGACGACTAAATTTAGCGGTGTTGATTTTTGATTCCAAAGAACAGGGGTTTCCGGATATTCGGCTTCCATGGAAATTCGCGGTTCAGGACGGTTTCGAATGGCAATTTGCGGCGCGTTCACAATTTCAATGGCTTTATTTCTGCACGCCGTTATTTCTATACCGATCAGGCATGTTTCCAATGCAAAATCCGTCAATGGGGCAGTTTTATGTTTTACTTCAACGCCACAGATTAAATTGCCGCCTAATTTGGACAACCAGTCGCCAGGCAATCCTTTTGTCCCTCCTATTGCTCCCAGCAGTGCTCCCGCCGTGGCCGCGGTGCAGTCCGTATCCCACCCGCTGTTAACACAAATGCATATTGTTTTCTTGAAATCGGATTTCCCCAGGAAAAGAGCCATCAGTACAATTGCAAAATTCGTTATGGCCTTGGATGCATCCCGGTCGCCATAGCGGCGGATTATCATACGCCAAGCGTCATAAACTTCAGGATATTTTTTGCAAATTGCCTGGACCTCCGCTACTACCAGAACGACGGAGCTGTCGGAGGAAATAACCGACGATCCTGCTTTCAGAATAGCATCCAAGTCATTTGTCACAAAAGCCCACGCCGCCGCCGCTGATAGAAATTGTTCAATTTCAATACTAATGCCACCATGATCCAATTGGCCGTCCAGGCGGGCATAGTCGGCTGCCAGTTGTGGATTCCCCGGACATACAAAACCCCATATTTCACTCCGGATGGGGCATCCTTCCGATTCCACAAAAAACGAGTTATTCCAAGTCCCGGAAAGAGGAGCACTGATTCCACGCTGAATATTATTCAGGAAAAAACCATATTCACAATAATTGTGGTAGCAACGATCCTGCCAGTATTCCGCCAAATCACGGGACGACAGGTAAAGACCTCGTTCCTGCATTGCTTCCAGCCAAACTACCTGAATGTCAAGATCGTCATTAATCGCCAATGTATCCGGCCAAATATTATCTTCGGTCTTTTGTCCATACATTTTGTGATTTTCAAAAGGGGCGCCAATCACGCCGCCGAGTGATTTTCCCATCCATCCACCCAAAACTTTGTCATAATAGTTCTGATACGCAATTTTTAATGGTCTTTTCTGCTTTTCATTATGCATATTGGAACCTCATTGCTACCTTTGCGAGTTAATTGCCAACAAAAAATCAATACATTTGTTTCGCGGGCTCTTCCGGGTTTAGCGTGGGATTTCGCATTGAGTGCTATCCTCGGCGATATCATGCCGCTCCGCCCCTGCCGTCATCCCGAGCTACCACATCCGTCATCCCGAGCTTGTCGAGGGATCTCAGTCCTCTTCCATCCCGGTGCGGGTGCCGACCCGAGTCCGAGTATACTCTCGGCCAAATCCTCCCACGTCGGATTCATCTTTCCGATCAGAGCCTCCTTCTTCTCTCTGCGCCAACGCTTCAGCTGTTTCTCTCGCGCAATCGCATCTCGCGGATCGTTGTACTGCTCGTAGTACACAAGACGATTCAGGTTGTATCGTTCCGTGAACCCGGACACGTCACCCGATCGATGTTGATGGATCCGACGCACCAGGCTGTTCGTGACTCCGATATACAGCGTCGTCTGTCCCTTGTTGGTCATCATGTAAACGTAAAATGCCTCGCGGGACATGAGATTCCTCGACTTCGCTCGGAATGACGGACAAAGAGTGGGCCATGATTAAACGTTAATATGGCATCGATCCCTGTTTTGAGTCAATAAAAAATCCCACGCTAAACCCGGAAGCGCCGTTTCGTGAGGTTACCGGGCCTTGAAATGAATGATCGTCGTGTCCCATGCCGGCGCCGTGCACACGATCGTTTCCGGGTCGGCGTAAATCTCGCCCGTAGCGTGGTTTTTTGCCGTGACCCGATTTGCGGCGTATTTGACGCGAAAGTCGTTCTTCAACGTCACTTTTTCATCCTTGGCCGTGTTGTTGAAGATGAACACCACCCGGTCTTCGCCTTTGATCCAGACGCTGTAATCCAGCGGCTTGTCCAATGTGGCCACCTGATCGAACCTGGTCCCCTTAAGGAAAAAATCTTCAAAGGTTGTCAACACTTGAATTCCTTCCCTGACCAACGACCACGTCTGACTGTCAAACATACCGCCCCAACTGTAAATTTGAAATCCATTCGCCTCCGTCAACGCCACGGACTGAATAGCATCATTTTTCGCCAGCGGATAGCATGGTGAACACGTCTGCACCGTATTCAACACCGGCAATTTTCTGCCGCTGGCGGCACCCAACGCTTCCCGCATTAGTTTTATTTCCGACAGTCCCCACTTGCCAAGCAGAGGACAGTGAATCTCCATAAACACATCCACATACCTGCCGGCTGCCGGGGGATAAACCCCATAAAATTCGCAGTGATGCCAGGGGGCCTTGGCCGGAATTGGAGAATAACTGCCCGAATACAGATAAAATCGGGCAGAGGGATTGACCTCCCGGACTGCTTTAATCATTGATTGCCACATTTTTCCTTTTTGATCACCTTTGAACTTCAGCCATTCCAGCGGATAATTTGACAGAATTGACCGCGCCGGTTCCGCCAAATCCTGAAACGGATAGTCTTTCTCAAGCATTACCTTGTTTTCCGACGGCTTGCTAACATCCTTGATGCCCGTATATTCCTTGAACGCCTCGATGCAGGCCGGACAAAAACAGCTTTCCGATTTCCCCTTATTGGGAACAGTCAATATATTGGGATACTCAAAGTCCATCATCAGTCCGTCCCATTTATTGATACGGGCACCCTCTTTAAGCATTTCAAGAATGGCCCGCCAATACTCGCCGCGCTCATCGCACAATCTGGTTGGACAAGCATTATATAGATTGATTGCCTTGTTCGTTTGTCCGAACTGATTAATATACTCATTGAACGCCAACCTGCCCGGAGCGGGCGGATGATTTGTTGCATACACGTCAAGCCCCATGTTTCCACAAAAGAGGGCGCCAATATATGGCATGGCATTCATTCCGCGCTGTTTGATTTTTTCGGCTAAAGGATCACGTAAATTCATCTTCCTAACGTTGCCGTAATAGGGCGAAAGCCATGGGTTACATACGAAATTCATGAGATCCGTTAAATGCGTCTTGATCCCGCACGATTTGGTAAGATCAAGCAGATAATCCTGAGTCTGATTCGGCTGGAAACCCATGCAGTCTTCCGCCTGCGACCATAAGACCGTTTCCAACGTCTTTGGCTTTTTGACGTCCTTATCATCAACAATGACGCGTAATGTCTGTTCCGGAACAGAATATTGTTTCCCGCTGATTTCATATTCACCTTCCGGAACAGAATATCGTTTTCCGTTAATCTCATATTCATAATGGGCCCTGATTTCAGTTTCCTTTTGGATGCCTCCGATTTTTATCCAGACCGGCATATAAGTGAGATTATCCGGGGTGCGGGCAATCACGGTCCGCGCACGGCAGGTAACTGCATAATCTTCGCCGGGTATTGATGACTGGAGTCCCAGTTCGTTTGTGCCGGCGGCGGCAATGCTTTGCTGTATTTCCGCTTCCGCATCCCCGGTTTTGATGCGCACGAAATAATTATCGTTTTCCTTTTCAAGGCTGACTCCGTTCTTTCGCGGCGCCCTGTCGCCTCTCCCAAACGCCCCATAGGAACCATCATTAAAATGCTCTTCAAACACGATCTGGCCGTTTGACTTCCGGCGAACCACGATGTCATCCACGTCCACAACCCCACGACACAACCGCATAATACACGCCTCGGATGAATTTGCCCACCTCATCAACCAGATTGCCTTGGTAGAATCGAAGCCGGGAGCTTCACCATTAAAATCCTGCCACTGTCCGCCCGTTCCAGTGATGCTCACAACCGGTATATATGGACTGCTTAACCAGACGCGGACGCCGCTACATCCGATCCCGGGAATACCGAGCTCATAACGCGTGAAATTGTTAGCCGACTTAATGGTCTTTACCAAAGACGGATAAACTGGATACAGATCACTGAAACAGGACTGGCCGATTAGATAAAGATTGCTGGTCAGTTCAAATCCCTCCGGCAAATCAAGGATATACTTGAAATTGCGCACTTGATCCAATCCTTCCCCGCCCGGAATCGGTAACAAGATATACTGCATGGAATCAGCCGGCACATGCAACGGACGCTTCAGCCAGAATATGTCCGGGGAATTCACCTTGACCGCGTTGCTGGCGTTGGTTTGGCCATGGACTACACTTGCGCCAATTATGATTAACGTGACAATCGCGGTGAAAAACACGTTTCGATTGACAATTATTTTCCTCATTTTACGCCCCCCTATTGGTTACTTGAACCAGTTCCAATACTACGGATTTAATTTACACCTTTCACATTTTACGGACGATATCGCCAGTTGGCCATGAGCATGGCCTTGTAATTTTCCGGATTGACGTAATCGGCCACGGCGTTCGACGAGCCAATGGCATATCCCCCGCCTGGCGCCAGGGAAGCGATCAGCTTGCATGCCTGCGCTGCTACTTGTTCCGGCTTGCCACGCGCAAGCAGATCAACGTCTATGTTCCCGAAAAAAGCGAGTTGTTGCCCATAAGTCTTTTTCAGCCGGATGATATCCATGGCTTTCGGCTCAATCGGATGAAGAGCATTCAATCCGGCTTCGATGAAATCCGGAATTACCGGCTCAACGTTGCCATCGGAATGAAAAACAACTCTTTTACCAGCCTCGCGGGCAATCCGGATAAACCGGCGGTACCAGGGGAAAAATAATTTCCGCATCAGTTCCGGTGCAATCATCATTCCTTCGGTATAAGCCATGTCGTCCCCAAAAACGACAAAATCAATCTGTTCGCGGCAAAGTTGCTGCATGCCTTCCTCACCGACCAGACCGATCCGATCCGCCACGGCCTTCACCAATTCCGGATCGTCGTGAAGTTTGAAACAGAACTCTTCAAAACCGAAAAGCAGATATGCTTCCGTAAACGGCGCCGATGGCATAAGCGCACCAACCCCGACCTTGCCGGGGATTTTTTTTGCCGCCGTCACCGCCGAACGCACTTGTGAAAGATCAAGACTTCCCGGAACGGGATATTCATATGCCCGGAACGAATCCCAATCCGTGATCATCGCGGAATGATTGTCGGCCCATGCACGTTCTCCTGCTCCGGCTTTCAAATCCTTGTGTGAATATACCGGCGGCACCTGATGAGGGGCGAGCGCATATAAAAAATCATATCCGAATTTCGGCTTAAATTCCACTTCGCCGGCAATACCATCCGGGCACTGGTATCCCAGCAGGGCCGACCGGATATTTTGGGCCACATAAATCTCGAAATTGGGCACGCGATCCGGCTTTTTCCCATCCAATACCGAAATCAAACGATTTATGTCCGGTACAAATCCTAATTTATCAAGCATGCTTCACCCCGCGCATTTTTTGATAAAGCCCCAAAACCGCACTCTTGTCGCCTTCAAAAGAGCAGAACGGACAATAATATTGCGCGCCACGCAACAAAAGATGCGTCTCGCGGTCTGAAAAAAGACATTGCGGGCATCGCAGGGGATTAGGCTGGCCGGATGGATGCCACGGCATTGTCAAGGCCGCATTGGTTGCCGGCCAATCTGACCTTCGCTTGGCAAGCCGGCTCTCCGCGACCGAAACAAGCTCACCCCGGACAGCAGAAAGATGGCAGGTGAAAGCATTGCCTTCTTGCAAGGCCAAGCGCCGGAATAATGCCATGTCAAAAAAACTTTGAAATAAGGGCGTTTCACCGACGATCCCGGAACATTCATCGTCTTCCGACCATAATCTGACGACAATCTTTTCCCTTGGCAAACACACCCGGCATTCGTTTGCGCCATCAAGCTGAACAACACGGCCGCGATAGGCATACTTAAAACCCTCACGCGTATTTCCACGCACCGCTTCCAGCCAGAGCCCCTTCAGCGACTCCGGCAAATCGGTTGTGCCCCATGTGCCGCGAACATATTCGCACATCTCCAACTCGCCGGTTCCTCCGGACACCGCACCAAGTTTATATTGAATGGTTATAACACCGTCATTATCAAGCCGGCATGCAACTGCAATTTCGCAGGACAATTGACCAAAATCAAGCGTGATGGGCTTGTATGAAACCGCGATGCCTTCCTTTTGATTAGTAACGGACGCCGTCTGCAACGGATAATCGCTCAAATTGAGCGTAACCCCATTAAGACGAAACAATCCCGTGGCCATGGAACCATACCGATGGTGATTCTGGATAACAAACGGGTAAGAACCGTCCCAGAGTGAAGCGCTGTCATTCCCGATATGCTTTTCAATGCCGGCGGAATACGGCCGCCAATCCAGGATGGCGCCGCCCCGCCCCGGCGCCAGCAGCAGACGCGACTGCGAATTAAGGCACCAGATATATTCCTTTTTGCTCCCATGGCGCAGATCATGCCAATGAGCCATTGTGGTCGGAGTTTTTCCGCCATAATAATCCCAAAACCATTTCCCGAATTCGGTCATGGAGACATTGGTAACGCTTCCGGCGCGCACCTGTTCACCGAGAAATCCGACGTATTCTTCATACACCTGTTTGCATTCTGAAGCAGGTTCATCAAAAACGTGGGGTGAGGACGTGTCAAGCGGACCTTGCCCCTCGAGAAACTGGTAATACGCATAACCATGATTCAACTCCGCCTGTTTCATATATTCCTGAAACAGGCGTTTCACGTAGTCAATATTTCCGCCCCAAACGCTTTTCCCGCGCATCTGATCCATCGGCTGGCTGCTGTTCCAGTCATTGCGCGCGTCAAACGACTGCATTAAATTACGGCTGAGATGCGGAATACAGACAAGGTCTATTTTCTCGTCGCCCACTCCGGCCGGCGCCAAGGCATTGCCGGAGCGGGGAATCCAGGGACACCACGGCCCGCCTTCATTCCAGTTAATCCACTCGATATTGAAATAGCGATGGCCATGCGTAACATTGATGCCCTCCTCAAAACACGACGCCATAGCGCAGATTATTTCCGGACAAGCTTCCTTCAAGGCCTTCAGACAAACAGCATCCAGCGTAAAATATGCCGCCGCCGTACACGGAGCGCCCAGCGCCTTGCGGTATCTGTCCGTCATGCGCCGGACGACTTGCATCTTAGCTTCCGTTGAAAGCTGAAACAAGAAGCCGCCATCCTCCTCGATTTTCAGTTCATTCAACAATTGCGTATCCGGCCCCAGCCACAGGACGATTTCATCGCCGTGCTCGTCGCGGCAGTGTTTGAGAAATTCAAGCGCGCGCGGATCGCGCAACTCACTCAAGCCGGCCAGATGCACTACGCGCAATCCGGCGCGATGCGCAACGCCTGCCATGTACTCGGATAAATCAGGATGCCCGAATTGGTACCAAAGCATGAAATTTAAAAATCGGCGGCTAAACATATCGGCACTATGTCCTTCCGTTTTCATTTTTCCTTTATCCTTCCGTGAATAATGACCGGCTGTTCCGACGGCTTTGCGCCGTTTAATTTTGCATGCAAAATGGCAAGAAATGTCCGGGCAATATCGCGCGTTGAAAACGCGTATTTTATCACCGGGATGCCGTAGTGATGAACGATTTCCTTGTTCGCCCAGGTGAGCACAAGTGCTTGATCAGGCACTTTTATGCCCTGACTCAAAAGAGCGGTGGCCACTCCGCGTGTTGCGATATCATCCGATACCAGTAGCGCTTGCAACGCATTGGCCCTGTTTTTTGAGAATTTCCCACTTTTACACAGTTGGAGGACGATATCATGCGCCGCCTGTTCCAATAATTGGCCGCCTTTTGTCGCATGGATTCTATAAATTTCGGGCTCCGGCAAAGCGAAATCCCGAACCGCCGTATGAATTCCCTCAAGATCGGCAGTAAATTTTGTTGTTTTAAGATAAACGATATTTTTTATGCCCCGCGTGGCAAGATACTCCACGGATTCGCGTCCAAAGCCGTAATAATCCGTGACAAAATCCGGACCCGGCCGAACGGTAAAAGGCTCGAACTTTTGTTTCACCCCTAACAAATCGCTTAATCCCGCGTCAAGTTCGATGATCCCTTTAAATAGCGGATTACGAAAATCACCGGTAATTTTCCGAAAAAAGGATGTTTTCTTAAAGTCCGGATTGGCCGCCAGGTTTACCAGGTCGTCATAAACCCTGCATTCCCAGCGACGTTCTTTCATCGCCAGAATATCCGACTGAATAAATTTAAGTACCGCACGGTAAGAATGAGCCGTCTCATCCAGCAGGCTGGGACCAACCAACACGGCTATGACCGCCCTGGCACTATCAGGCTGGACAAAGCTGCCGAATCTGGGTTTACGCTGGATGAGGCCATCCGCCACCAATCGGGACATGGCTTTATGCACGGCCGAGTTGCCGATCCCCCACGCACGTGCCAGTTCCTCGGTCGGAGGTAGTTTCGCTCTGGGCGCCAGAATACCCTGCTGAATCTGGCCGCGTAAATATTCTTCCACCTGCTGATACAGCGGTTTGGCGGTTTCAAATACCGGTTTGGATATCATGCCGTCCTTTCTTTTCTAATATTCCATAGTAATATAATTGCAAAGATTGATCTTGTCAAATAAAAAAACAATAAAAAACGACTTCCTTATTTAACTGGCGCTTCCGGGTTTAGCGCGGGATTTTTTATTGACTCAAAACAGGGATCGATGCCATATTAACGTTTAATCATGGCTCATTCTTTGTCCGTCATTCCGAGCGAAGTCGAGGAATCTCATGTCCCGCGAGGCATTTTACGTTTACATGATGACCAACAAGGGACAGACGACGCTGTATATCGGAGTCACGAACAGCCTGGTGCGTCGGATCCATCAGCATCGATCGGGTGACGCGTCCGGGTTCACGGAACGATACAACCTGAATCGTCTTGTGTACTACGAGCAGTACAACGATCCGCGAGATGCGATTGCGCGAGAGAAACAGCTGAAGCGTTGGCGCAGAGAGAAGAAGGAGGCTCTGATCGGAAAGATGAATCCGACGTGGGAGGATTT